>SBAT01000422.1 GCA_005240105.1 Chloroflexota bacterium | reverse complement strand
ATCAGCCATCCATTTGCGCCGGAATGGCTCTTCCATTTACGCTGGAATCTTCATTCCATTTCGCCTGGAATGATCCTTCCATTTGCTCCGGAAAACACATCCTAGCGGCTAAGATCAATTGCATGTGCGTTATGTCTCACTTAATAGCAGCTTTAATGGCCCTCGCACGTGTCTCTAGTTTCTCGGCGTCCGTTGTTCGGTTCGTCTTGCGCAGCAAGATAGCGTAGTCTTCTAGGCATTGGGCCATCAATGGATTGTTCGCACCAAGTGCCTTTTCATTGATTGCCAAAGCACGCAGAAATAGCAGCTCGGCTTCTGCATATTTGCCCTGTGCTAGGTACAATTTCGCAAAGTCACAAAGACACTTCGACACGTATGGATGGTTCAGTCCCCGTGTCGTCTCAAAAATGACTAACGCCCGCTTATAGAGCGCTTCGGACTCAGCATATTTGCCTAGGTGTTCGTATAGCGAAGCTTGGTTAGTAAGGGTGAGTCCGATTTGCGCATGATTTGAACCGAGTCGCTTTTCCTCAATTTCCAAAAACCTCTTAGATATCGGCTCCGCCTCCAAATATTTGCCTTGTCTTTCGTATGTATACCACAGCATACCGAGGGTTCGCTCCAAATCTGGATGATTTGGAGCGAGCTGCTTTTCCTGGATTTCCAAATCGCGCTTAAGTTGCTGTTCTGCCAAACCATGTGCGTATCCGCCGTTGTCTCCTGCTACAACCTGGGCGTAGCAATCTGCGGCAAAGAAAACCTGAGTAAGCACCAGAAAGCATTGCAAAATCTTGAGGTGATTCATGCTGTTATTGTCTTGAGGCGGAAGCTAACGACAATAATCCACGCGAAGCAACCCTTGAACCAGCCGATAGACCAAAGGATACTTGACAGCGCCCACCGATTCGTATACAATTTGGTATACAGAGGTCTATTAGTGCCAAGGAGTCCGCAATGGTTTCTGCATTCGATCGCCAGCGAAAAGCTCAAAAGACCGTCAAGGCCTTCGAGACGGATATTGCATTCATCAATGAGCGCGCTAAGGATTCAGAATGTTCTGCAGCCGAGATTATTCACGTACTGTGTGACGATCTGCGCAAGGAAGTCTATCTTCAGGAGCTCGGGGAGTCATTTGACTTGCTGCGTGGCAACAGTAAACAATTCGCTAAGTTTCAAGCAGAGCAAGAGGCCTGGGATTGCACTCTTTCAGATGGTTTAGACGATGCCTCTTAAAGGCGAAGTCTGGGATGTGAACCTTGAACCGGCTCTAGGACACGAGCAGTCCAAGACTCGCCCTTGTGTGGTGATCAGCAATGATCAAATGAACACAAAGATGGGACTGAGTATCATCGTGCCATTCACTGGAACCGGCTGGTATACAAAATCCGGCAAACTGTCACCAGCAATGGTCGGAGTATTAGCTCCTGAAGGTGGACTGGATAACGACAGTTACTCGATGGCTTTCCAGGTCAGAACAGTTTCTCACTCACGCTTTACCAAAAAAAGAGGACTGCTCAGTCAAACTAAATTGCTTGAGATCGTCGGTACAGTACAAGACATAATCAATTTCTGAAACCTGTTCTCATCATCGCACTTGACAGCACGGCAACTCAATAACGCCGTGTTAGGATCATTGCCTAAGATTGGACAGCGTCCAAATTCTTAGCCCTAAGTAATGAGGAGTCCGACGTGTCAACAGCACTTGATCAAGCTTTGAACGCTACTAATCCATTGAGCGATATTGCCAACAAAGTGGTGAAGGGCGAACGCATAAGCCGTGCTGATGCTATTCGTTTGTACCAGTCGGATGACCTTGTTTCAATAGGTGCTATGGCTGAATTTGCGCGCATGCGTAAAGCAGGGCCGGGCAGAGAAAAGTATGTTTACTACATCCATAACATGCATTTGAATCCAACCAATTACTGCATGGAGACTTGCCGCTTCTGCAGTTACGCCAATCCGGAAGATCAAAAACGTGCTTACACGTGGACAGTGGATAAAGTCTTGGAAGAAGCAGGCAAGGGTGCTGCTTTAGGAATTAGAGAGATCCACATGGTGGGGGGGCTAAACCCAGCTTGCGATCTCAACTACTACGAAGAAGTAATGTCTGCTTTGCGGAAAAGCTTTCCACATATTCACATCAAAGCCATGACGGCAGTGGAAATAGACTATCTGGCTAACCTCGAGGGAATTAGCGTTGAAGAAACCCTTGAGCGTCTAATTAAAGCTGGTCTGCAGTCTATGCCTGGTGGTGGGGCTGAAATTTTCGATGAAGCCGTTCGCGAAAGAATGGCTGTGAAGAAAACCCCTGCTGAGCGCTGGTTACACATCCACGGCGCCGCTCACAAACTTGGCTTGAAGACTAATGCCACCATGCTCACAGGCATTGGTGAAAGCATTGAAAACAAAGTCGATCACGTCCTCTTGCTGAGAGAACAACAAGACAAGACAGGCGGCTTCATGTGCTTTATTCCACTCAAATGCTATTACGACGGCACCAATATTGCTGATGAAGTGAAAGAACCAACCGGCTACGACATTCTCAAAGACGTTGCCATTTCACGTCTTTTGCTCGACAACTTCGACCACATCAAGGCCTATTGGATCCAGCTTGGTGAAAGTCTTGCTCAAGTTGCTTTCTCTTTTGGCGCAGACGATATGGATGGCACCATTCTGGAAGAGAAAATCACGCATGCCGCCGGCACCAAGACTCCATTGCAATTGGCCAAAGAATCTTTGGAATATCAAATTGCTTCCGCCGGTTATATTCCAGTTGAACGCGATACCGTCTACAACATAGTCCGCGTTTGCGAACCAGTAACAGAGACGGGAATGCCGCAGCCACTTAAGCCTCTGGAATTAACGCCTACCGTGTAGCGTTGTCTGCGCGTAGTCCGAGGTTTCGAAACGAACTATCACTTTGTGGTTTTTCGAAAGCTTCTAGTTTGTCTTCTAAGCTCGTACCGGTTGCCTCCGCCTCGGGCGTTTCTGCTGCTAATTTTTCCGCGTGAGATAGACCCTTTTTAAACCTGTCGTCGTACGGGTTTATTTGCGTTGCTTGCTGGTAGTATTCAACAGCCTTTTGCGGTTGCCTAAGAGCAATGTATACGGTAGCCAAATTGCTTTTTACAATGGCTTGATTGGGTGACTTTTCATCGAGCGCCAAATACAAATTTAAAGCTGTTTGATACTCACCGTTCATGTAAGCTCTCAGAGCTGCACTAGACAAAGCACGAATTTGCACACGGCGTGAATCTAGCCCGGCATATTTTTTCATCTTCTCCTGCAACGCAGCTACCGCGTCACGATACTCCGTCTTATCCGGACGAGCGCTTTGCGCCTTACGATAACTGGATAGTGCTTCGGCTAAATTGCCTGAGCCCTCATCAATAATACCCAAGCTGAAATTGGAATCGGGATTATTGGGATCAACCTTGATCACTTGTTCAAATCTATCACGTGACTCTAGCAGTTTGCCGTCACGAAATAGTTTCACCGCCTCAGCTAATAGTTTGGTTGTCTCTTGCTCGTCAGCCGCCTTAATAGCCACTTGTGCACGCTGGATAGCACAGTCTTCATCGTCAACTTGTGGTTCATTGGAACTTGCCACAGGAATATTAGTTGGCACAGATGATACCGTTTGCCCAACAGCTTCCGTTAAGCGAGTAATGCGTTCATCCATTGACCCTTCCGTGACATCGCCAAAGACGTTCTTCTCCAGCCTGGCAACCCTGGAATTAATGTCTTGACCGGAAAAGTCGTGATGGAAAAAGCGTGTTTCCAGACCTGAAAGCGTGGATGTGTTGTCCGCAGCTAAGCAAGCTGCCATGGACATGCTGAGAGCAATTATTAAACCGGCAAATTTCATCAAGCGTCCCGAAATCTTTGTGTGCGGCATCAGTTGAGCCTTTGCGAGTCCATTTAATAATAGAGATCTTGGAATAATCTGTAATTGGGGAAACTACGTAAAAGAAAGCCAAAAGTCATGAGCTTATACTTGATCCAACTCAGGAGGCATCCGGAGGCGCCATGGACCATGCCTTAGACCAACTAACCGATGAAGAGTTATCTTGCTGGCTGGCTTTCAGCTACCTATCCGGCGCCGGCATTGGCACGCGTCGCATTGCCGCCCTTTATGAAAAGCTCGACAGCCTAATTCCCGTCTGGGAAGGTACTCGCAAGGTGCTGGAGAGCCTGTCCATGTTTACGCCTGACATGATCGATAAATTCCTGGAGAAACGCGATGCCATCGACCCACAAAAACTCCTGGAAGAAGTTCGCTCGCAGGGCATTGAAGCCTATCCTCTATGCCACCCAAATTATCCTTTCCGGCTTAAACAAATCTACGACGCACCCTGCGTCCTCTACGTAAAAGGGAAATTGCCTCCTGAGGCTTTCGATTACAGCATAGGTGTTGTCGGCACGCGTAGACCTACTGCCTACGGGCAAAGAATCGCCAAAGAAGTCTCCGCCGGATTGGCCGGCAGCGGAGTACTTGTCGTAAGTGGCATGGCTATAGGCATAGACTCCTATGTACACAGAGCAGCCATTGAAGCCGGCGGAAAGACTGTCGCCGTTGTGGCCTCCGGTGTCGATCAATGCTATCCATCGTCCAATAAACCTCTCTATGAAATGTTGGTGTCCGGCGAGCATGGCGCTGTCGTTTCTGAATATTTTCCAGGCGTGAAACCAGAGCCGTGGCGATTTCCCGCCCGCAACAGAATCATTAGTGGCTTAAGCCACGCGGTAGTAGTCGTTGAAGCCGGTGAAAAATCCGGCGCGCTGATAACCGCTCGCATGTCTTTCGAACAAAGTCGCGATGTATTTGCCTTCCCAGGACGAATCGACAGCCCAACTTCCATTGGCACCAACCACTTAATCGCCAAAAACATGGCTCACTTAATAGTCAGCTATGAAGACGTCCTCAGGGAATTGAATTGGGTAGCCTCACCAAAGTTAAGTGACAAAGTACAAGTAGTAGAACTGTTTGGGCGCGAAAAAGAAATCTATGAATTACTGGCCGCCGAGCCACTACATTTTGATGTCTTATGTGAACGTACAGGAATTGCCCCAGGTGAACTTTCAGCAAGTCTGACCATGCTTGAATTGGCCGGTGTCGTCAGCCGGCAGCCGGGAGACTGGTATTCTAGAGAAAATCCCTGAGCGGATAAGCACTATTATGGCTATTAGTTTAATTTTCCAACATAGTGAGACTTCCCGGCTTTTTTGGGCAAAATATCCTTGGTGGGGGAATTAAATTCAAATGCTTTTACACTTACCAACTCTTATCTATGCTGGTGTGCTGATAATTTGTCTGGCAGCATACCCGCAGGAAGCAAATGCCTATTCTGATTTGGGTGCTGCTAGCTATTTACTTCAAATCGCCTTAGGTTGCCTTTTCGGATTCGGTATGGGCATCAAACTTTTCTTTAAGGACCTAAAACTCACTCTAGTTACTCGTCTGGGCAAGAAACCGGAAAAACCAAATTAAGGCAAAGCTTTTAGGCAATTAGTCTTGAGCCATCAAGCGGAGAAGCTATGCTGTCCGAGACAAGTTGTAATAGTCGCAACAAACTGCCGGGATCCTTTAGGGATTCCGACGGTTTTATGTTTATGAGTGCTAATCAGCTTTTCCGCCAAATCAACTCCTCATACAAAACACATTACGACACGTTGATGTCTTGCGGACTGTACAACAGACTTGTAGAAGAAGGGCATCTCATCGCTCATCAAGAAGTCAGTGAAACCGCACTGAACCCCGGTATAGCCTACAAAGTGATCAAGCCGGAACCGATACCTTTTATTTCCTATCCCTACGAATGGTGCTTCCAGGAGCTGAAACAAGCAGCCTTGCTAACACTTGAGATACAGAAAATAGCTATTGAACACAAGATGACACTCAAGGATGCCAGTGCATTCAATATTCAGTTTGTCGGCCATCGCCCTGTCTTCATCGACACTCTGTCCTTTGAATGTTTGGATGAGCATGAACCCTGGTTTGGCTATCGGCAGTTCTGCCAGCAATTCCTTGCTCCGTTATTGCTATCCAGCTATACCGACAGTCGCGCGCTAAAGCTATTAAGCACTCTTCTTGATGGCATACCGCTTGATTTGGCCAGTTCGCTTTTGCCCTGGCATAGTTGGTTTAACCCAGGCATATTTTTCCATTTACACTTGCATGGAAAAATGCAGTCCAAAGAATGCCTGGTGCAATCCGATAAAGTCCACCAGGTTAAGACATCGGTTGCCAACCAACAAGCTGTCATAGACAATTTAAGGTCTCTGGTTCAAGAACTACGACTACCGAAGAAGCAGACAACCTGGGCGAATTACTACGACAAAACAAATTACACGGATGCCGGACTGGACCATAAGCGCTTGATTGTCGAACAATTTATTGAACAGGTAGCACCACGCATGGTTTGGGACTTTGGAGCCAACACTGGAAGATTCAGCCGGCTGTCCGTTGACCGAGGCATAACAACTATTTCCATCGATGGTGATCCAAACTGTGTAGAGGCAATGTTCCAACAAGGTCAGAAACAAGGCTTACACAATTGGCTGCCCTTATACATTGATTTGACAAATCCATCGCCATCCCTGGGCTGGAACCATAGCGAACGCATGTCCCTGATTGAACGCGGTCCTGCCGATATGGTGATGGCATTGGCACTCATGCACCACTTGTTGATTACCCATAACGTGGACATGGACAAACTAGTTGAGTTCTTCGCCGCCATCGCTAATTGGCTGACTATCGAATTTGTGCCAATTGAAGATCCTCAGTGCCAGATCCTACTGAACAACGTAGGCGGCACACATCACAGTTATACACGTCAGTCTTTTGAAAATGAATTTCAACGCTATTTCGATATCACACAATGCCAGACAATTGACGGCTCTGAACGCACTATCTACTTGATGAAACGGCGGCAGCTATGAAAGCTGACCTTATAGTGTTTCACCCATTTCTTTTTGCCCTTGTACCTACGCTTGCATACTACACGCCTGGAAGCGGCATACTGCTGCCGGAAGATATGGTCTTGTCTGCAGTTGTAGTTCTAGTCATCACTACAATACTTTTTGCTGTGCTCTCGGTATTGCTTAAGAGCACGCAGAAGTCAGGCATCATTGTATCCACGGCGATACTTGTCTGCTTTGGGTATGGCTCACTGATTATTCTTTCGACATTTATTGCATCTGTCCATCCTAGCTTGATCTTCCTATGTCAGGCTAACGACGCAACGCTTATGGTTGCCTACTTTTGCTTGGCATTGATTCCCATATGGATTCTCTACAAACTAAGACATTTCCCGACACAACTAACAATTATGTTTAATTGGATGTCGCTTGGACTGGTTGTCGCAAACCTAGCTATTATATTTCTAGTGTCAGGGCATCCGGATGTGCAAGCTCATAATGTCCTCCTAAAAAATGATCAGCAGTCTCAAGATCTTGACCCGTATCTGAGAATGCCCTTCAAAACAAAGCCAGACATATATTGGATTGTTATGGATGGCTGCGCAAACTCAGAGACACTGTCTGATGTCTACAAGCACGATGATCACGAGTTTTCATCATTTCTCAAACAAAATGGATTTTTCATTCCACCGCAAGCGCGCAGCAATTATCAACTAACATACTTATCGCTAGCCTCTTGTCTGAATGGTAATTACGTAAACTACTTGACACAACAATTGGGAAAAAATGCCACCACAGCCCAGGGGCTGTTTCAGCTAGTTAGAAACAACCGTTTGTTTCGCGTATTGAAACAACACGGCTACACGATAGTCAACGTCGGCAGTGGCGTTGGTTTTACAGAGTACCCCAACGTGGACATCAACCACCAGGGTGGGTGGGGCACTTGTTTCAATGTGGAATTGGTGCAGTCCACGGTTTTTAGCGGACTGAAACCGGTCAATAAGCTAATAAATGACGCATCCCGAGAAAAGCGACTGGGACTGTTTAGTCAGATTGATAAAATTGAAGCAATACCAGGACCAAAGGTTGTATTGGCTCATGTCTTATTGCCTCATCCGCCGTTTACTTTTAATGCTGACGGATCGCCTAGATACTTAAAACGTATAAACGCCGATGGTTGGTCTGATGCCGAATACCTGGAACAAATTAAATTTACTCATGTTCAATTGCAAAAACTCGTGAAGACTCTGCTCCGAGAAAATGACCATAGACCAGTAATTATTATTCAAGGTGACCATGGACCAGCAAAGGATGCTCACCATGATCTGCCAACTCCTGATTATTTAAAGCGACGATTTCACATCCTAAACGCCTATTACTTCCCCGGTCAAAAACCTGAATTAGACGCCAACATTACTCCGGTGAACTCGCTACGCGTGCTCTTAAGTTACTTAGAGCAACGCCCTGTGCCGATGCTTACCGATCGCTGCTACTTCTCCACCTATGAATCAATGTATGACTTTAAAGATGTGACGGGCGATCTCGCCGTCAGTCAACTCGAGGCAAGTCAAACAAGCGACGAGCATTAGCCACCGTCGTCTCGGCTATTTGTTTTAGATCAGAACCACGCAATTGCGCAAGCTTTTCTGCTACATACCAGACGTAAGATGGCTCGTTGCGTTTGCCGCGCATTGGTTGCGGTGCCAGGTATGGACAATCTGTTTCCACAAGAATTCTATCTGCTTTTACTAGAGGCGCTGCCGCCTGAATATTCTTGGCGCTAGCGAAAGTAACAATGCCCGAAAAAGATACATAAAAATCCAATGCTTCAATACGAGGCAGAACTTCCGGTCCACCAGTAAAGCAATGAAATACACCGCGGACTTTGCCGCCTCCAACTTCTTCCAACAATTGAAAGGTGTCTTCCCAGGCATCGCGCGAATGAATAATCAAAGGCTTGTTCAAATCACGAGCAATTTCAATTTGCGCCTTAAAACAAGCAAGTTGCTCATCACGGTCGCTGTGGTTGTAATAAAAATCCAGACCACATTCACCAATTGCTACTACCTTTGGATGCTCAGCTGCCTGACGAATAGTGCTATCCGCCTCATCGTTCCAAAGCTTGGCGTCATGGGGGTGCAGTCCAACACCGATGAATATTTCACGGTATGTCTCAGTGAGCGTGACCATCTCGGGAATGGTTTTTAAATCCACCCCCGCCTGGACTATTTGCACGACCCCTTCGGCAAAAGCACGCTCAATTACTTCCTGTTGGTCCTCGGCGAACGAGTCCCAGGTTAAATGAGCATGGCTATCGATGATTTGACCCTTAGGCATGGAACTTATTCTAGCCAATTGGACCTTAACGTAGGCAATTTCGTAAACAAACCGGTTGCCAAGAAAGGATTAATGGGCCTTTGACAAGGGTACGAAAAAAGTAAGAGGAATGAGAGGCAAGATAGCAATGCCAGATTTTTTCAGCATTTTATACGCCATATATTTTTTTACAGCAGGGTTCCTACTGCTAACTGTAGCGGCAGCAATTAAGGTCGTGACGTTTCCCTTCGACAAGACAGGCAAATTCCCTCATTACTTTTGCAGTTTGAGCTGCTATCACTTTATCCGAGTTAGTCCAAGCTGGTCGGTGCAATTTGAAGGATTGTCCAATGCTGATCCGAATAAGGCTTACGTGTTTGTCGCTAATCACCAATCGCTGATGGATATTTTGGTTCTCTCCGGTATCCTACGTCCCTTTAAGTGGGTGTCCAAAGAGGAGATGTTCCATATACCTGTAATCGGCTGGACGCTATCGCTCAATCAATATGTCAGGATCAGGCGCGGCAACGGGTGCAGCACAAAAGAAATGCTCAAGTCCTGCCGATATTGGCTTAACCAAAATACCTCAGTCATGATGTTTCCGGAAGGGACTCGCTCCCCTGATGGT
>SBAT01000302.1 GCA_005240105.1 Chloroflexota bacterium | reverse complement strand
AGACAAAGACGCGGCCGATTGTGACTTAGTCATTGAAGCAATTGCTGAAGATGTTGAAGCCAAAAAAGAGTTATTCGAGATTCTCGACAAAACCTGCAAGCCGCATACGATTTTTGCCTCCAACACATCTTCCCTGCCAATCACCAGCCTAGCCGCCGCAACCTCCCGCCGCAGCTTGTTCATCGGCATGCACTTTTTCTCTCCTGCTCACATAATGAAACTGGTCGAGATAATTCCTGGATTGGACACATCCACTGAAACTATCGAGAAAATCCGCCAGTTTGGTCAAGCCTTGGGCAAAGTGCTCATTTGTTCACGAGACATGCCCGGGTTCATAACTACCCGTCTGGGTCTAGTTCTAATAAATGAAGCAGCTTTTGCCTTGATGGAAGGCTTATCAAGTCCTGAAGAAATCGACCTCGGAATGACACTTGGCTACAACCACCCGATGGGTCCATTAGCTTTAGCCGACTTTATTGGTCTGGATATTTGCCAACACATTCTGGAAACACTCAATGATGGTTTTGGCGATCCAAAATACCGTCCTTGTCCTTTAATCAAGCAATTAGTATCTGCCGGACACCTTGGTCGCAAAACCGGCCGAGGTTTCTACGAGTACAACGGCAAATAGCAATTTGACACCAATAGCCTGCCTCAGTACTCTTGCAGTGTTAGGAGGGAATCGATTCAATGTTTGTAGGCGGACAAGAGCATAAAGGTCCATCAGTGGCAGAAATGCAGCGCCTTATCCGTGAACAGGCAAAAGTCGAATTCCACCTTGTCAACGGCGACAAGCTAGCCGGTAAGATTCGTTGGTTTGACGAACATGCATTTTCTCTAGTTATCGATGGTCAAGACCCGATGACCGTTTTGCGTCAGGCCGTTATGTCCTACAGAGTGGTTTCTGAGACTAAGTAATTAGTCGCTCCAGCTTCGTTTCACTTCGCTTTCGCTGGCTATCCAGCAACCCGCGCTCGCTCGGCGGCGAATTGCTCACCGCAACTCTTGCCTCGCTACTAGCGTGACCGGAGGGTTAAATAAATGCTAAACTAAGTTCAATTGGTGGCATTTCCTTCTTTGCAGGGTGCTGAGCTTATGTTTAAACGTCATTTCTGTCGCGCCGTAGGAATAGACCTCGGTACTGCTAACACCTTGATTTATGTTGACAATCAAGGCATTGTTCTTCGCGAACCGTCAGTGGTTGCCGTTGACGATGAAACGAGAGTGGTTCTGGCGGTAGGTGAGGAAGCTAGAGCGATGATCGGGCGAACACCGCAGGGCATCAAGGCGACACGCCCGCTGCGCGACGGTGTCATTGCCGATTTCAAATACGCTCGCTTGATGCTCGAGAAATTTATCGAACGTGTAATTGGCAAAACAACTTTTATGAAACCTGATATCGCCATTGGCGTTCCTTCAGGAGTTACCGGTGTCGAACGCCGGGCCGTCAGAGATGCAGCCTACAACGCACACGCCGGACAGGTTTATCTTCCTGAAGAACCAATGGCAGCAGCCATCGGCGCAAACCTACCGGTTACTGAACCAACCGGGTGTATGATTGTAGACATTGGTGGTGGCACCACAGAAGTGGCCGTCATCTCGTTGTCGGGTATTGTGGTCAACGAATCTATTCGCGTGGCCGGTGATGAACTCAATGAAGCCATCATTCAATATATGAAGAAGGTGCACAGCCTGGCAATTGGTGAAAGAACAGCCGAGGAAATCAAATTCCGTTTGGGTTCAGCCTTTAAAACAGTCGAAAACGACCGCTTTGAAGTTCGCGGTTTGAATCTCATCAACGGGCTGCCTCGAACAGTGACCATCAGCCGTGGCGAAGTGCGCGAAGCTATATCTGAACCACTTGTTTCCATTGTCGAAGCGATAAAGCGCACCCTGGAGAGGACCCCTCCAGAATTGGCCGCCGATATTTTCAATCGTGGCATTGTGCTATCTGGCGGCGGAGCGCTGCTGCAGGGATTGGATGAACTTATTACCAATGAAACGGAAGTGCCTGTATTCGTTGCTGATGATCCACTTTCCTGTGTAGCCACAGGCACGGGCAAAATGTTATTTGACCCGACCTACCGTCGTGTCCTTGAGCAATGTCTTAGCGAGAACTAAATATGGCAGCCTCTAACCAAAGCAGGCTACCGGTAAGTACAGAAGCAGTTGCAGAAGTACTCTTCTTGTTGGTGCTTATTTGGATGCTCGCCGGGCCCGTTAGCGGCTTGGTTTTAACAACGCATAGTCTGATTACAGCTTTCATCAGCAAGAGCGCCTACCAATTGCAATCCACTGGCGACCTGGCCAAAAAACTGCTGGCCTCCTCGCAAAAGATAAAAGACCTGGAAAAGAAGCTAGCCGACTCCGAGCTGGAAGTAACCCGCTTCAAGCAACAGGCGAAAGACGTGGAGAAGATGCGCGCCCTTTTGGCATTGCGTTCTTCATCCGACAGACGAACCATGGCTGCCGATATCATCGCCCGCAACCCAGACAACTGGTTCGAACAAGTGACCATCGATCGCGGCAGACTGGACAACATCAAACCAGGCTCAGCTGTTATTACCAGCAATGGCGTTGTCGGACAAGTCGTAAGCGCCGCGGACAAGGCTGCCGTGGTCCGCCTCTTAACTGATCCTGACCAAAAACTCGGTGTACTTATTGAGCGCATCAACCAGCCAGGCGTATTGGTCGGACGACAGCAGAAATCACCAGTAATTGATTACATTCCAGTTGGCACTTCAGTAGAAGTTGGAGACAAAGTTACCGCCTTGGGCAATGGTGGTATATTCCCATCAGGACACCCTGTAGGCACAGTAGCTGCTGTTCGCAGAGATGCTAACGGCACCACATTATCTATTGACGTGAAACTTTCAGAGAACTTCTTCAATCTAACCCAAGTACTCGTCGTCGCTCCTCAGGAGTTTTAGGCGATGGCCATATTGTCGATGAAAACCCGAAAAAAGGGCCTCGATATAGCCATCGTTTCATTGGCTTGCGGTGCAGCTTGGATCTTGCAGCTCACCGTAATGAATCAGCTCTTCTTCCAAGGGGCAATTTGCAATTTGCCCCTGACTGTCACTGTTCTCTGGGGTTATGTTGTTGGTTCATCCATCCCTCCGCTACGGGCTGACGAACTGCGCATTTATCCCGTATCAACTATTTTTCTGAGACAAATTCTTTCCGGTTCAGTAACTGGTGCCCTTGTCGGTGCCTTGTTTGCTGCATTTTATTCTTCAGTTTCACCTGTCTATCCAATTGCTTTTCCTCTAATTGGCTTTATAGTAGGCTACTTCTCGATGAAGAACCTCAACCAAGAGACTCTCTTTTGCATTCCATTAACCCTTTTAGCCACGGTTATGGCCGAAGGGATTATGGCTATGCAATTAGGTTGCCTGGGCAGACCTTACGTGTTTGATCATCTATCACACATAATTTTGCCGGAAGCATTGTTAAATGCTTTGATTGCACCATTTGTCTATTTTCCGCTCAGACACTGGTACGAATATCGCCGAGCAGAGGCCGTGGTTGAACAATGACACAGTCTCAGTCACCACAGGATCTATTGCGCAAACTGGCTGAGCAGAACCAGAAAGACATTGTTCGTGAAATAGGTTCTGCCAAAAGCAAAGCTATAATCATTGCCGTTATTCTCATCGGCGCCATGTCGCTTTTGCTGGTACGGCTT
>SBAT01000286.1 GCA_005240105.1 Chloroflexota bacterium | reverse complement strand
CACCCTGGGTTGTTTCCCATTCGAAAGCCCGCTTCGATGATGTGGATAGGGCGCTGGAATTTTTGATTGGCGAGGCGCCACAACAAGATCCGCTCAACTGGGCTTTGCAATATGAGCGTCTTTTGTCCGAGCACTACGAACAATTACCGCCGGATGGCGAGCCGGACTACGAATTCTTTGGAGGGGAGCTGCCACTCTTGGTGGTGGCGCCGCACGCGACTGCCTTTTTCCATGAAGGACAATTTCAAGAGCAGGAAGCCTATACCGGATCGCTTGCCGCCCTCTTAAGCAAACTCAGTCGCTGTCATGCACTTGTCAGTTCGTACTGCTGCGTGGTGGATCCCATGCACTACTGGCAAACTCCTTTGGGGCGTGCGTTTGCCGATATAACCAAAGTAGGCGAAGTGGGCATGGTAGTCATACTCTCGGGTGGTAATGGGCATGAAACGCCAGGACTGCAATTGACTGTCCAGGGTCCGGAAGGGTCGAATTTCGATGATTTTGCCGGCAGAGCCAGGCTGCATATGTCAGCATTAGAACCGGTTTTGTCGGAAGATCCAAATACCTATATGATGCCTTTTGTTAAATATTGTCTGGGCGAGCTCAAACTGCCGACAATGGTCTTGCGTGTTCATAGACGTTATCGCATGCCAAGATTGCAACCCGAACCGTTTCTCAAAATGGTCAATTTACTCTCTGAACTTATCAGTGATACCGGGCTGGAACTACTTCGAGGCAGGCTATAAGAATGTCCAACGGCGAGTTGATCGTACTTGTTACGTCTCCAAAAGACATAGCTGAGAGTCTGGCTACGACTCTGGTTGCTGAGCATTTGGCCGCCTGCGTTAATATCATCCCTGGTGTCACTTCGATTTTCTCCTGGGAAGGCAAGGTTTGTCAGGAAGAGGAAGTCCTTTTGCTTATCAAGACCAATAATTCTTCTTGGAATCAATTGCAGGAAAGGGTACAGGAACTGCATACATACGATATTCCGGAAATAGTCAGCGTGCCCATTGAGGCAGGCTTCCAGCCATATCTTGATTGGATTAATCAGTCCTGCACGGTGAAGAAAAGTACTTAAACTATTAATAAAAGCGCGATAAGATCATATATGTAAGACGGCTTTAGCTAGGAGCTCTGCAAAGTTGAAACACGAAACGATAGTCCATGTATTCTGGGAACGCGTCAAAACCATGGCCGAACGCCCGGCAATCCTCCACAAGGTGGCAGGTAGCTATAGACCAGTGATCTGGCGCGAGCACGGACGAGTCGTCGAACTTGTCGCCGGAGCGCTCTTGAAGCTAGGCGTTAACAGTGGTGACAAGCTGTCAATCTTGTCGAGCAACCGCCCGCAATGGACATGGGCTGATTTAGCCATCTTGACTGTTGGCGGCGTGACTGTACCTATCTATCCGACTTTGCATTCGCCGGAAGTTGAGTATTTGGTTAGACATAGCGATTCGGTTGGTGTTTTTGTAGAGAACCAGAACCAGCTTAATAAGCTTCTTTCGCTTGACACGCTGCCACCGGAGTTGCGCTTTATCGTTTTGATGGATGGTCATATCAAGACGAATGATCCGCGCGTAAAGTTGATGACATTTGATGATTTGGTGAAAGACGGCGAGGTCTATTTGCCGAACAATCCCCAGGCATTAAAAGATCGTCTTGAAGCAATTGGCCCGGATGACTTAGCTACTATTGTTTATACATCAGGGACCACCGGTGTGCCAAAAGGCGTAATGCTGTTGCATCGCAATATTTATTCCGTCTGCCAGGCAGCCAGCGTGTTCATTGGCTTCCATGCCGATGACGTGTCCTTGTCGTTTTTGCCGTTGGCTCACGTGTATGAGCGCATGTGCGGGCAGTTTGTCGGCATTTACGAAGGGCTTGTTATGGCGTATGCCGAGTCGATGGAAGCGGTCGCACAGAATATGATTGAAGTGCGCCCGACAGTGATGAATGGTGTGCCGCGCTTTTTTGAGAAAATTTATAACCGTATTCAGACGGAAGTGCGCAACATGCCACAGGCTCAGCAATATTTGATCCGCTGGGCATTGGCTCTCGGCAAGCGCGCTGATAAGTATGCGCAGAGGTCGCATTTGATGGCGGCAGTCGATGCCAATGAAGGCGCACAAGAAATCATTCGCAAAATTTACCGTGGTGAATTGCGTGTAGCTGACAGACTCGTCTTCTCACGTATTCGTCGTCGCTTCGGCGGGCGGTTGCGTTTCTTCTGCTCGGGAGCTGCGCCATTATCAACGGAAGTGCAATTATTCTTTGATACCATTGGACTGCCAATTGTTGAAGGTTGGGGTTTGACCGAAACAGCTGCTCCTATTTGCGGCAATCGTCTGCACGATAATATGCGCGGAACAGTTGGTCGCCCATTGCCCGGTGCCGAAATCAAAATCGCCGAGGACGGCGAAATTTTGGTCAAAGGACCGTCAGTATTTGCCGGCTATTACAAAGACGAAGAAGCAACCAAGAAAGCTATCGTTGATGGTTGGTTCTTAACTGGCGACATTGGCGAGTTTGATGAAGATGGTCGCCTGAAGATTACCGATCGCAAGAAGGACATCATCATCACCGCTGGTGGCAAGCATGTCGCTCCGCAAGCCCTGGAAAACCTGTTTGTCGGAGAGCCACTAATTAGTCACGTGTTGGCTTACGGTGACAGGCGCAAATATATAACCGCGCTTATTACCTTGAGCCCAGATGGTCTGGCTGCCTTTGCTAAACACAACCAGATAACCTATTCCAGCCCGGAAGAGCTAATTAACCACCCGCAAATCCAGCGTGAGATCGAGTCTGTTGTGGCAAAGAAAAACCAGAGCCTGGCTAGCTTCCAGCAGGTCAAGAAATTCCTCATTCTGGATAAGGACTTCTCCATCGAGGGCAATGAGCTGACTCCGACACTTAAGGTCAAGCGCAAAGTCGTGACCGAGAAGTACAAAGACATGCTCGATAGCCTCTACGAAGCCGAAGATCTGCAGATGGAGCAGGCGAAGTAACTTTTTGTCATTCCGAGCAAAGCGAGGAATCTGCCGCAGGTAATAGACGTTCGTGTTAATCAACATGAGCCTCATATAGCAACGGCAGATTCCTCGGTCGCAAAGCTCCCTCAGAATGACAAAGTAAATGGACTAAAGATAAAATCTGCTGGACAAAGTCTTGGCAACTGCTAGAATAGCCGCAGGCAGGCAAATAGCGCACTTTTCATACTTACTAGCGCTGACAACCCTGTCTCTGACCAGGAGTTAGGTTTAGTATGTTCGAATCGTTTGGGCGTGGGTACAGGATGGTTATGGCCAGCATCAAGAT
>SBAT01000284.1 GCA_005240105.1 Chloroflexota bacterium | reverse complement strand
TTACATCGCACGCCAATTTCGTCCTTGTCGAGACGGGCAGCGAGGAGCTGGTCCAAAATCTTCACCAAAACTTGCTCCGGCAAGGCGTGGCTATTCGACCACTAAAAGCCTTCGGTTTACCGACCTGCTTCAGGGTCACAATCGGTCTACCAGACGAGAATAGGGCATTTATTAGAGCCCTCCGCAAAGTATTGTAGATTTAATTATCGCGTGATATTTAGTTAGATTATTAATGTCACTTTCGTGGCATAGGGTCAAATAGGCGTACCAACACCTTGTCCTCTGGTATAGGAGTGGTCGGCCCAAGCGGAAACCAGGTCCCACAGGTCCCCCTGAAACAGTGTTGTGGGCAATAAAGTGAGCTTTGGGCGGTGGGAAGGCATTAATGGCCAACGACAAAGTTATAGGAATTGACCTCGGAACGACCTACTCCTGCGTTGCGGTAGTTGAAGGCGGTCGTCCTGTGATCATTGAAAATGCCGAGGGCGCCAGGACCACGCCGTCTGTAGTCGCATTTCTGCCGAATGGGGAACGTCTAGTCGGGCAAGTGGCCAAAAGACAGGCTGTAACAAATCCTCAACACACCGTAGCGTCTATTAAGCGACAGATGGGCACCAATGATCGCGTGCCAATTGGCGATTCATCCTACAGTCCAGAGCAAATATCAGCAATTATTTTACAAAAACTAAAAGCCGATGCCGAAGCGCACCTGGGAGAAAAAATCAGCAAAGCGGTTATTACCGTACCGGCATACTTCAATGATTCCCAACGCAAAGCCACTCGCGACGCCGGGCAAATTGCCGGATTAGAAGTATTGCGTATCATCAACGAGCCAACCGCCTCATCGCTGGCATACGGACTCGATAAAGCGCACGAACATCAAATCATCCTCGTCTTTGACCTTGGCGGTGGCACATTCGACGTAAGCATTTTGGAAATCAGTGATGGAGTCTTTGAGGTTAGAGCCACAAGCGGCAACAACCACTTGGGCGGCGACGACTTTGATGCCTGCATCATGAGCTGGATGATCGAAGAATTCAACAAAGCACACGGAATAGATATTTCACGAGATGTGATGGCTGTCTCAAGGCTTAAGGAAGCCGCTGAAAAATCAAAGATTGAACTTTCTAGTGCAATGAGCAGTGAAATTCACTTGCCATTCCTGGCTGCCGATGCGTCTGGTCCTAAGCACCTGCAACTAGCGCTTTCCAGAACAAAATTCAACGAGCTGACACACCATCTTGTCGAAGCAACACTAGGTCCGGTAGAAGCTGCATTATCAGACGCTAGTCTCTCGCCTGAGCAAATAGACCAGGTATTGCTAGTGGGCGGATCGACTCGCATCCCTGCCATTCAGGATGGAATTAAATTCAAACTGGGCAAGGAACCATCTAAACAAATCAACCCCGACGAAGCCGTAGCGCTTGGAGCTGCCATACAAGCCTCGATTATTTCCGGCGAAGTAGTCGATATTCTCTTGCTCGACGTGATACCACTGTCACTGGGCATTGAAACAGCCGGAGGGCTATTCACACGTATTATTGAACGCAACACGACCATTCCTACAAGCAGAACGATGACATTTACGACAACAGATGACGGACAAACCACCGTAGAAGTACATGTCTTACAGGGTGAGCGTGAAGTGGCTAAGTTCAACCAGTCTCTGACAAAATTTTTCCTGACGGATATACACCGTGCCCCGCGAGGCGTTCCTCAAATTGATGTGACATTCGAAGTCAACGCTGACGGCATTTTGCAATGCCGCGCTAGAGACGCGGCTACCGGCAGCACACAGACAGTTACTGTTTCGCGCACTACGGGTCTGGCGCCTGACGAAGTGGCTCGCCTGCAGAAGGAAGCAGAGGAATTCGCCGAACAAGATCAAGAATTGAAGGAACGCATAAGCACCAAAATCAAAGCAGAGACTCTGGTACTGGAAGCCGACCGCAGTATTCAAAAATACGGACAGTCCGTGGATTCCGAACTTATCCAGCGAGTCCAACAGGCACTTTCCAGCATCAAGGAATCTCTAAAAGAAGACGGAGACCAATCAACACTGAAAAGCCTGGTAGCTGGATTGGATGTAGCACTGTTAGAATTAGGAAGAGCGCTATACGCGCACAGCCGGCACAGAGCCGGTGCTTCGGCAGAAATCTCAGAAGAAGATCGCGAAGCGCTCCACGACCATCTGGACGAGGATATACATAGTCACCATGGACACGTGCACGAAGAGGTTCAAGTCATTGCCATTGACGATTCTGAAGAAGTACTTTCAGAGTAAGTACATTGTCCTTTGGTTAGGTCTCCTACTTCTTATATGCAATATCGATATAGGCTATGCGAGCAACGCCACTTCAAGCACACAAGCCTTGCATCACGTTAAGTTTCGCGTGCCCGGTGCAAGTTGTTTTTCCTGCATTCGCCGTCTCGAACGTGAGATGCGCCAAACTCCCGGTGTAATACTTGCTCATGCTGCTAAGGTATCTCCATTTGTGATGGAAATGTATTACGACGCCAATATATTGAAGCTCAGCACAATATTTGACTCATTGAAAGCACAAGGTTATTTAGTAAGTGACGTCATCAACGAACCGGTAAGTTCAATCCCAGCACTTGCCATCAACAAAGATGTCAATCCGGATGAACGCCTAAAATCCTTACCTGCAGATGCGCCGCCATTAGTAATGCCGTAGATTCAAATTTGTAATCAAGCGGAAATAAGAAACAACGATTAACGCAGACTCATTTGGTTTGTCGCTCGACTATCATCGAGTCATAGGGATCCGACCAAGTATTTACCAATCTTGAAGGAGATCAATTAAATGACAACAGCAATTAAGCCAACTCCAGTTGAAGCTAAGTGGGACGTAAAGAAAGTCCGCGAAACCATCGCTGAAGTATTTGCACTTCGCCAAATGGCCACAATGAATGTACTCGCCAAGTACGGCGAAAGCGCAATCAAAGAATTCAACAAGCAAATCAATGCTAACAAAGCCGAATGGTACAAAAATCTCGGAGTTAAGACTCCAATCGATTTGATCAAAGCCATGGCTGAATTCGAAGCTAACATCTTCGGCAGCAAAATCAAAATCGAAGGCGATGAGAAGAAAGCTTCTTTGACCTACGAAGCTTGTGCAATATGGAACGCAATGCAGAAGCACGGCAAATTCACCCCGAACCAACAAAAAGAACAGGGTGAAATGTTCGAACAGTGCATCAAAGGCCTCGGTTCTGAATTCGGCTTCAAAGCTGAACTCAAATTCGAAGAGCCATGCGCAACAATTACTTTCAGCAAGTAATTGCGTAGCTGAACAATTTGTGAAGCGAAGGGGCGGGATTTATTTCCCGCCTCTTTTCTATTTCGTCATCCAGCTGAATGGGTAGTTCGCATCGTCAAATTTGTCGGCATCAACAGCTACTTTTAATGGGCGGAATGTATCTACCATTACCGCCATTTCGTCAGTTTTTGTCGCGCCAAGGCTGGCTTCAACTGCTCCTGGTTGTGGTCCGTGCGGAATGCCGCCTGGATGCAGGGTAATTGAGCCCTTGTTGATTCCACGGCGGCTCATGAAGTCGCCGTTGACGTAGTAGAGGACTTCATCGCTTTGCAGATTGCTGTGGTTGTATGGCACGGCAATTGCTTGTGGGTGATAGTCAAACATACGCGGCACGAAAGAGCAGACGACAAAATTCTGTAGAGCGAATGTAACGTGTACTGGTGGTGGTTGGTGAATGCGTCCGGTTACCGGCTCAAAGTCTTCGATGTTGAATATCCACGGATATAAATATCCGTCCCAACCGGCTACATCAAATGGGTGATGTGCCCAGTGATAGCCCATTAGCGCATGCCAGGTTTTTACCTTTACCAAGAAATCTCCGCGCTCGCTTCTAGTTTCCAATTTCTCAGGCAACCGAAAATCACGGGCACAGAAAGGTGAATGCTCCAGTAGCTGTCCTACTTCATTGAAGTAGTGTTTGGGCAGGCTAATGTTATCCGGAGTTTCGATTATCAAATAACGAGTCGGTTTAGAAAAGTCGGGATGTAGTTGATAAATTGTGCCTTTAGGAATGACGATGTAGTCGCCTGGACGATACTTCAGCTGTCCAAACTGCGAGTGAAGCTCGCCTGTGCCTTCGTGTACAAAAATAATTTCATCGCGGTTGCCGTTGCTGAAGAAATAGTCCATCGGCTTCTCTGGGACGCAGATGTAGATGACCACATCATCGTTGCCCACAGATGCCTTGCGACCCAATATTGGATCGCCAGATGGTTTCATTTCACCCAACCGAAAATGACGATGGCGCATACCGGCTGAATGAGGAAGATACTTTGGATTTACATCTTCGCTGAGGACTTCCACTTTGGATATCTCAGTCGGTGGCACATGGTGATACAGCAGCGAATGCGGTCCACTGAATCCACGCACGCCGAATAGCTGCTCGTGATAAAGCGTGCCGTCAGCCTTGCGAAATTGTGTGTGACGCTTTGGTGGCAGCTCGCCCAGTCGATGATAGATTGGCATTAGAGGTTTCCTCTAGCTGCTTGTTCTCTTTCCACAGCTTCAAAGAGAGCCTTGAAGTTGCCTTTTCCAAACCCCTGCGCGCCCTTGCGCTGGATGATTTCGAAGAACAGCGTTGGTCTGTCTTCAACAGGCTTGGTGAAGATTTGCAGCAAGTAGCCTTCCGATTCGCGGTCAACAAGAATGCCATGTCGCTCTAGCTC
>SBAT01000140.1 GCA_005240105.1 Chloroflexota bacterium | reverse complement strand
TCACCGCCTTGCCCACCGCCTGCGGCATATAAATTCCCAGTAACTAAAATTGTAGACGGTGCAGACAACTCCATAGAGCCGGCGGACCCTCCGGCTCCGCCACTACCACCAGGTCCGGTTGGACGAAAAAAACCGCCTTGAGCAGCACCACCGCCACCGCCGCCGCCTCCTCCTCCTGACGAATTCACATCTCCTACTATGGCAATGGCATTTGCCCCAGTGCTTGATGTGCTAATAAAAATATCTCCGCCGACTCCTCCTGCGCCGCCTGCCCCACCGACAAGAGAAGATAGCGTAGAGGCTCCGCCACCACCGCCACCACCGGCGCCAAACGAGAGAATACTGCCCGTAGCAATTACTCCGCCGGACAAAAGCTTGATGTTGCCGCCATTGCCGCCATTTTGACCATTACCGTTGCTGCCACCGCCATTACCACTGACACCGGCGGCGTTAAGCACTACCGCTGTTATATCGCCGGCCGTGGACAAGATTATGCTGCCTGCTAAATGGGTGAAATCGTTACCGGCACCACCGGTAACAATACTGCCGACAGAAAGTGCTCCGTTTTGTAGATTGGTCGTAAGCGCGCTATCAAATGAACCAGTTATGCTTCCATTGGCAGTATTTACAACTGGACCGGTTGGTCCTGAGACAGGTGTTGCCACACTCAATGTCACACGCCCGCCGCCACCGGCGCCAAAGTCAGTCGATTGGCTATTGATGTCACCGATGCTTATGGTGTTGGATGCGCCGGAGGCAGCTTCGGCAATGATAGTCAAATTGCCATTGATACCGTTACCGCTACCATAGGTGTTAATTTGCACACCCACAGGCAAAAAGACATGCCCACCAACCGTCTGCGCAGTCTCGGAATCAGCAAAGGCAATAAGAGTTAAATTACCGGCGTTGCCTGAGTCATTGCTGGTATCAAGAGCAATTATGTCCTGACTGTTTACCGGACCTGCTGTCACAAAACTGCCGCCAGCCTTTAAATAAATGTCGCCGCCGGATTCCGATCGATCTACAGTTATGCATGAGGCACAAGTCCCTGACGCATCTACTGGCGTCGCGCCTGCTATTAGAACAAGATTGCCACCGTCAGTTACAAGCGACGTATTTGATTGCGAGGTAAATATATTCTCTCCGGCAATTGCCACAAGATAGGGCGAAAAAGTTGTCGAACTAATGTCTAAATTGCCGGTTACAGTCACATAGGGATCACCACTTGCATCAATGACGCCCAATTGCAGGTATGGTGAATCGGCTGCAATCCGCGCGCAATTTGCCCAGGCATTCACAACTCCAGTGACATTGTTAACGTTGACATCTACCGCGCCTTGACCGCCATGGAAGTTCAATACTTGCGACAAGTAATCACCACCAGACAGGGAAATATTTGCCATGCCTGCATAAGATGGATCACGAAAATTGATTGCACCGTTAAGCGCTTGCATTACACCGGCAAGATTATTCACCGTCATGTTTGCCACTTGCGCCGCATTTACGTTGATATTTCCGTAAGTTGCTGCCATCAACCCCGCATTGGTGATATCTCCTGTCATAGATGTTAGCGCCAGTGTCTGCATCGCCTGCATGACAGAATTTGCGCCAACGTTTGTAATAGAACCTCCGGCATAGAGGCTTAAATTGCCGGAGCTAGTAATTGCCCCGGCATTGACGATGTTGTTGATGGCGCTCAGGTTGAGGCTAAGACCGACTAGAGCCGAAGGCAAACTTGCCTGCAAGACAGACGGCAAGACCGTCGACAAGACAGCCCCCTGATTGTTGAAAATATTGAGAGCACTGACTGATGCGGCAGAGACACCCGGGTTGGTTGAATACAAGTAAAAGCTGCCGGAATTAACCAAATTACCGGACATATTCAGAGGTCCCAGTTCCGAGGCATGAGCTAAGACGGTTACGCCTTGCGGAATACTCAAACTTCCAAGCGTCTGACCAACGCTACTTAGGCTAAGCATGCCGGACTGGGCAGCACCGAGGCTATCGAGGACGAGAGTTTGCACTCCTGATTGCATTACTTGCTGTAAGGCAATCATCTGAGCAGGCGTAATAGCGCTGCCTGGATTAATGGGCGTCAAAACGCCACCCAGGTTGACATTCACGGGTGACGTCATAGTCATCGGTGCAGACAGTGAGGCGACCGTTGAGCTCAAATTCAGGTGAACCGCAGCCTCAGAAGCCGCAGTAGTTGCCGCATCCTGAGCGGCAGTATTAACCTCGGGGACCGGTTCAACTGGTACCGATTGCGCGAAGACAGGGCACTGGGCCCAAATCAAGGCAAATACCATGACCGCAACAAGTACGTGTCTCACTCGCCCTCCAACGCCTGGAATAGGCACCCATTGGGTGCCGAGGACAAATCGGCCGCAACTCCACCCCGCCCGGTCGCGAAATATATGTCTATTTTACCATTAGGCTATTGACATCCGATTAGTCTCTAATTGGTCGTTACCCTGTCGCTTCTTGACTGTGGACAACTATCCACATTAGAATAGCTATTATGAAGACAATCCAAATTACGATAGACGAATCATTGCTGGGCAAGATTGACACTAATTGTGGACAGCGCAATCGCTCGTCCTTTTTTCGAAAAGCCGCGATGCTATTGCTGAAGCAGTTGCAAACGAAGAAGCTCGAAGAGCAACATCGCGCCGGTTATGTTCGCGATCCGATCAAGAAAGGCGAATTCGATTTTTGGGAAGATGAACAGGTCTGGCCGTAGTGAACCGCGGTGACATTCGCTACTACAACTTCAAGGCACCGGACAAGCGACGCCCTGTTTTGATATTGAGCCGAGACAGTGTTATTCCATATTTGGGAGAGGTAACAATTGCTCCCATAACCTCCAGAATTCGCAATATCTCATCCGAAGTTTTATTGTCCAAGGAAGATGGGCTCGACAAAGATTGCGCAATTAATTTTGATCACATTCAAACAGTGCAACAAGCCAAAATTGGCAAACTCATTGCCAGACTAGGTAGTCACAAAATGCTTGAAGTCAAAAGAGCTTGTCTCTTCGCGCTGGGCTTTGACTAACGCTTCAACCTGGTTCGCGGATCAAGAGCATCGCGTAATCCATCACCCAAGAAGTTGAAGGACAAGACGGTCAGGAAAATAAACAGGCTTGGAAAAAGAATTAGGTGTGGATGAGTACGAAGTGATCGCCAGCCATCGGCAGCTAATGTTCCCCAACTGCACGCTGGCGGTGAAAGTCCCAAGCCAATGAAGCTCAGAGTTGATTCGGACAAAATTGCGGAAGGCACGATAAAGGTAAGCGCAACAATGATTGGTCCCATAGCGTTTGGCAAAAAGTGTTTGCATATCAAAGGCAAGACCGACTGACCACTGGCACGAGCGGCTTCGATAAATTCTTCGTGCTTAAGTTGCATGAATTGCGCACGAACAAGTCTTGCTGTGCCCATCCAGCTAACAAGAGCTAGAGCAAAAAGAATGCCTTGCGTGCCGCGGCCGACAAGGACACCGACGAGTATCATCACCAAAAGATCCGGCAAAGAATAGGCAATATCGACACCACGCATGAGGAATGAATCGACTTTACCTTCGCAGTATCCTGCCGTAGCACCGTAGATTGTGCCAATAACCAGAGCGACAAATGCCGTCGTAAGTCCAATGCTAATTGAAAGACGAGAACCGTAAATGACGCGCGTGAGCACATCACGCCCAAGTTCATCTGTACCCATTAAGTGCTGCCAACCTGGATCTGCCAGCAGTAATGTACTTGTTTGATCAAACGAGTAAGGAGTCAAGGGAATACCCAACAAAGATGCAATTGCCAGTGCCACCATTATTGAAATGATTACCCAAGCAACAACAGCAGTTGGAATTCGCCTAAGCCTTCGCCAAGCTGTTTTAATAGGGCTGCCACTCTCGATACGTTTGGCAACTTCTTCGGGTCCACCCGCAGGTTCCATTGATAGCTGTTCAAGAGACATACTTATCCTTTCACCTGCATTCTTGGGTCAAGCACGGTGTAAAGGACATCGACAATGGTGTTGGCGATAACTAGCAACACCGCAAATACAAGTGTCGTTGCCATAATCAAATCATAGTCGCGATTGGAGACTGCGGTGATGAAGAAGCGCCCCATCCCTGGAATGGCATACATATATTCCACGACAAAGGAACCTGTAATGACAATCGCAGTTAACGGACCTAGGACTGTAAGTACAGGAACAAGCGCATTTCTCAAAACGTGTTTTATGACCGTCTTAGCCGATGACAATCCTTTCGAGCGAGCTGTTCTAACATAATCCTTTTCCATTACTTCTAGAACGGACGCCCTCGTGAGCCGCGCAAGATAGGCAGCCGGTGAAAGGCTGAGAGTCAGAGCAGGCAAAATCATATGCCGGAATGATTCCCAAAGGGCAACGGGAGCCAATTTCAGCCAAAGACCAAAAACAAAAATTAGTAGTGCGCCAGTGACAAAACCAGGCAAAGAAATCCCGGCAGTAGCTACAAGCATTGCCAGAAAGTCCAGCTTGCCACCGCGATTGACGGCAGCAATAGTCCCCAATGGAATTCCTATCATTATTGCTAGAGCCAAAGCAAAAATGCCCAACTGCAAGGAAACGGGAAACGCATCACCAAGAATGTCGTTGACCGTGCGATGGACATACTTATAAGAAACACCAAGATCACCTTTGACCAAACGGCTCATATAAATAAGGTACTGTTCGGGAATTGGTTTATCTAAATGGTACTTGGCTTTTATGTTAGCGATAATTTCCGGCGGCAGTGACTTCTCTTCATCAAACGGACCACCAGGCACAATGCGCATCAACCCAAAAGATATTGTCGCCACGATAAACAACACTGGTATCGCCCAAACTATTCGTTTTAGAATCAATAACAGCATGACTACTCCTCAATCCAAACGGTTTTGAAGAACTGCAAATCCATGGCGTTGAATTCAATTCCCTTTACCCATGGGCGCACCAAAATATTTTGACTCGCTAGATAAGTACAGATAAGCGGTGATTCGTCCTTGCATAAGAGCGTATCAGCTTGTTTGTATAGAGCTGCGCGCTCAGCTTGATCGCGCTCACCACCGGCTCGCTCAACCAGATCGTCATATGTCTTGTTCTTCCAGCGCGTATGATTGTTGCCATTGCGGCTGGTGAAGTTGCTCATGAAGGTTTCCGGATCAGGAAAATCCGCGCCCCACGACGATCGATACATTTGCGGAGCATCATTGCGACAGGTAGCAAGGAACACTTTCCACTCTTGATTGATCAAATCAACTCTGACGTTCAAATGTTGTTTTAACTGATCTTGCAAAGCTTCAACAACCAAGCGCACGTCTTCCCTATTCGGATAGAGAAATGTAATCGGCGGCAATCCCTTTCCTTCCGGATAACCAGCATCGGCAAGAAGTTTGCGCGCACGCTCAGGGTCAAACTTCGGTCCGGAATTTGCGTCATAGCCCATTAGGCTTGGCGGTATCCAGCAAGAACTGGGAAATTCCTTGCGGCGCAAAATTTTGGGAAACACATCTCTATCCACGGCGGCAGAAAATGCCTGACGCACCAGTTTGTTATCAAATGGTTTCTTGGTGACGTTGAAGCCAACATAGTTATTTCGTAGAAGTGGGTAGTTGTGATACTCAGGTGACTTACGGTAGCGTTCCACATCCGGTGTCGGGAAGCTTCGGTTATCGATGAAATCCAGTTCGCCATTTTCGTAGAGCGCCAGCGCCGTTGAAGGTTCGGGCACCATGAAATACTTCACTTTCTTGAGCTTTGGCTGCCCTTCAAAAAATCTCGGGTTTGCTGTCAGTTCAATCTTGTATTCATGCTGCCACTTCGTCAAAAGAAATGGTCCGTTGGTGATAATGTGTCCAGGCTCGCACCAGGTATCGCCATAGCGTTCAACAATATCCTGTCTTAGCGGAAATGCCGGCGAAAGTGCCGTTATGTTGATGAAGTAGGCAACAGGTCTACGTAGCTTCACTTCCAGCGTATAGTCGTCTATAGCCTTGACCCCTACTTGCTGAAAGTCTTTTACCTTGCCTGCGTTGAACTCATAGGCATTGATGATGTCGTAGAAAAGAAATGCGTTTTGAGCAGCAGTTGCCGGCGTCAACATCCTACGCCAGGCATAAACAAAGTCATGCGCTGTTACAGGCTTACCATCAGACCAGACAACATCTTTGCGCAAATGAAAGACATATTTCTTGCCGTCATCGAGCAAATCCCAGCTAGATGCAATTGATGGCTTGCAAGTCAGGTTGTTGCGGTACTGCGTCAAGCCAACCATCAAGTTAGCGATCACATCAAATGAATAGTTATCGACGGTTACCGACCAATCAAGACTTGGCGGCTCGGTTCCGAGGTTGATCCTCAAAGTATCCGGTTCGGGCTTAATCGACTTTGGATTCCACCCGGCGCCGACAAGCACTAGGACCAAAGCAACCGCCAAAAATGGTAAGAGGAACTTCATCAGGCTTAATTTTAGCGCCAATTATTGATTTTTCATAAGGCTTAGTGACTTAGCCTATTAGTTGAATTGACATTATTTCGAAAGTTTGGATATACTTAACTGGACGCCTCGGAGGAGGTCTTTTTTTTCTGGGTGATTTTCACTTCAGAAGAAGGACGAAAGCCCGTCAGGTGCCAAAAATTTCCGACTCTTAAGGAGATAGATCCGTGGCCAAGAAGGACGACCGTATCATTGTTACGATGGCCTGTGGTGATTGCAAAAGACGCAATTACACAACCATGAAGAACAAGAGAAACGATGCGGAAAGAATATCGCTCTCCAAGTATTGCCGCTGGTGCCGTTCGCACACAGAGCACAAAGAGACCAAGAAGTAAGCTTGGGCTCTTTTCCGCGTGACTGCGCCATTGGTGCAATCACGCCTTTAGGCGCCTTTAGTTTAACGGTAGAACAGCGGTCTCCAAAACCGTTAGCGAGGGTTCGATTCCTTCAGGGCGCGAGTCTCACATTACCTCCGGATTGAAGTAGCAAAAAAATGGCAGAAAAGAAAAAGGGCCAGAACGCAATAGCCGACGATGCCGAAGCCGCCAAGGCTAAGGGCAAAGACGGCGGCTCTAAGTCAGCTAAAAACAGTAAATCCGCAGGCAAGCAAGGCGTAAATCCCATGCAGAAGCTCGTGGGTGACGCGCTTGGCAAAGGCGACGATAAGAAGAAAAAGAAGAAAGACGATGACGCTCCGGTTGGCGAGTCCATTAAG
>SBAT01000313.1 GCA_005240105.1 Chloroflexota bacterium | reverse complement strand
GTCCGCCTCTATTTAAGAGAGATTGGTCGTATTCAGCTTCTCAAGCCCGATGAAGAAATCGAGCTCGCCCGTAAAATTCTGCAAGGCGACATGATTGCTAAGCGTAAATTGGTGCAAGCCAACCTGCGTTTGGTGGTATCAATCGCTAAGAAATACATTGGTCGTGGCTTGTCCTTCCTGGACTTAATTCAAGAAGGCAATTTGGGACTTATCCGTGCTTCTGAAAAGTTTGACCACGAGCGTGGATACAAATTCTCTACCTACGCTACATGGTGGATCCGTCAGGCTATCACCCGTGCTCTGGCTGACAAATCAAGAACCATCCGTGTGCCTGTGCACATGGTTGAGACTATCAATAAGTTGAAGAAAGTAACCAGACAACTGGCACAAGAACTCAATAGAAAGCCGACCGAACAAGAATTGGCTCATGCTATGGATGTTTCAATTGCCAAGTTGCACGAGATCATCAAGGCTGCCAAAGAGCCAATCTCACTGGAAACACCAATCGGCAAAGAAGAAGATTCCCGCCTGGGCGACTTCATCGAAGATGCCGAAACAGACAGACCAGAAACAACTGTTACTCATGAACTTCTGCGCCAAGACCTGGCCAAGATGCTCAATGAATTGACACCACGCGAAAGAGATGTCTTGCGCCTGCGCTTTGGTCTGGATGACGGACGACAGCGTACCTTAGAAGAAGTCGGTCAATTGTTTGCCGTAACACGCGAACGTGTCCGCCAGATTGAATTCAAGGCTTTGAGAAAGCTGAGACAACCTGGACGTTCTTCACGCCTACGTGAATATCTCTAATAGATATACCGCAGACACAAATCGTGAAATTAGAAAGGGGCACCGATGGTGCCCCTTTTGTTCACTGTATTAACCTGCTATCCTTGCTTTGAATTAATAAATGCAGCAGAGGAGTGTTTCCTAATGAGCACTACAGACGGTCAAGGATCTTCAGCCGCCCCCTTTTCAGGCGATGAATCTGGAAATATCTTCAACCCCGATGTGGTTGTCGAATCGCCAACCACCAACGAGCGGGTAGTTGATACCCAATCAGGATTTCTGCTCATCGTCCGCCGTGCTCAAGAGCGGCTGGCACTGTCGCTAAAGCGCCGCCTCGGCACTCCGCCGACAAGCTCCATTCTTTTGACGCCTGATGAATCCGTGCAACTCTCACGCATCCTGTCCGATGCCTGGAGACCAGCTAAAACAAGCACACTATCAAGCGATGCTGAAAACCTTGTTTCCAACATGGGCAAAGGTAATTTAAGAGGCATTGCCAGAGGCGATTACGGCACCAAAGTTAGCCAGGGCATGCGGCCTATAGTTTTGGTAATGGTCGTCTTAGCTTTGTTCAATTTTGCAGCCGGTTCGTTTGCCGGCTATTTTGCTCACACAAGCACACCGGCAAAACCAGTCATAACTGGAATGTCGCCTGATGTCTTAAATTTGTTTTGCCGCCAATTTGCCTCCAATCTTCTAGATTTCAATCCGAAGACTTACAAGATGTCGCAAATTCGCGCTATGGCTCAAATGGCTCCGGAATTGATGAATTCATACTGGACCGACACCGGTTTTCCTCTGTCAAAAGATCAACTTGATGGCAGCTCCAAACTAGAGATAACAAAAGTTGACTGCCAAAAACTAGATGCTCAAAATGCTATCGCTGATGTAAGAGGCGAAATGATCTCCGGCAAGGGTGCAAAATCAACTCCTGTGCACCTAATGTTGAAACTGACTATGGACAGTGACAACCAAATTCTCGTCGTTGAGCAAAATGACTTAGCTGCGTCCGATGACAGCGAAAATGCGCCTGCCGAAACTGCTAAACAAGATGGGCACACCGAGGCAAATCCCCAGGCAGTCAACTGAGGCGTCAAATAAAGTAGCGCTTCTGCCAGGCACAAAAGACTGGTGGCATTCATCGCTTAACGCATAGAAGAAGGCAACAGAAAAGGCAAGAAATACCATCTTGGCCGGATGCAGTTTTGCATCGGTCGATTTAAGACTCCAACAAAGCAACAAAAACAAAATCGTGTATTCGCTTACATGGGCCATTTTTCTTACCAACACATTTACCGAACCAAAATAATGTTGTGTCACGGCACCAGAATGTGGCTGGCTAGAAAAACACCAGATAATAAGCATCCACAAAGCTGTTGCCAGCCACGGCAAAATTCGTCGCACGAAAATATTTTGTGCCGGTTCCAAACTATTTCCTCCGTGAAGAATAGGTCTTATGCGCTTGCTTTTTCCCTGATACGGCAGGGTGGTCTTTTATGAAAAAGCGCCACAGTCTATCTTGGGCAGAGGATATACCAATGCGGGGCGTAACGACAATGTCTGAATCTTTTAATGGCTTGGACGGGCATATCCAGAGGTCGCCACCTGGCTGAATCAGGCTTAATCCGTTGTGCTTGGCATCAATTTGCCACTGGCGACATAACTTCCCTGGTCCGTCAGTTCCATCTGCCCCTACCGCTCGGATTAGCACAGCTCCTGGCACCCCGTCCGGCTCTGTCACGACATTAAGGCAGTGATACATGCCGTAGATGAAGTAAACGTAAGCATGTCCCGGCGGTCCAAACATGACCTCGCAGCGTTTTGTCTTACCCCGAGAAGCATGGCAAGCCGGGTCATCCGCCGTATATGCCTCCACCTCAACAATAGGACCACTTAAAACCGTCTTGCCACCTATATTGCGGCATAACTGCGCGCCAAGCAGGTCGCGAGCCACAAGCAAGGTGGAGCGGCGATAGAAATCGTCAGAGTAAGACCTGAGCAAACTGGTCATAGTTTTTTAGTTTAACATCGCCTTCAAAATAGGACTCAAAACGAGACTCAACCCCTTTCTTACAAGTATAATTTCGCATTGAACAGTCAATACGCTAGAAGCGAGGCAAGAGCGCCGATGAGGCGGTCAAGGAGAGGACACTAAATGTGTCCTCGGGCCAAGCGAACATGGCAAGCCGGAAGGCGAGCGAAGGCGAAGTGAAGCGCAGCCGGAGCGTTAAGTAAATGTGCGGCATAGTTGGTTATTTCAACTTAAATGGCAGTGCGCTTGGTCCCGACCAGGCGACGCTAGAAGCCATGTGTCAGACCATCCACCATCGTGGACCTGACGAACGTGGCATGACGACAATTGGACCAGCTGCGCTTGGCATGACGCGACTGTCCATCATCGATTTGGCAACCGGACAACAACCAATTTCCAACGAAGATGACTCCATTTGGATTGTCTTCAACGGTGAAATTTACAATTTTCAGGAACTGCAGAAGAAGGTTCTTGCCGCCGGTCACAAATTAAAAACTCATTCTGACACCGAGACAATTATCCACCTGTACGAAGAGTACGGCATAGACTGCCTGCAATTTTTAGAAGGCATGTTTGCATTTGCCATTTATGACAAAAACAAAGATCGCTTATTTATTGCCCGCGACCGCATGGGGGAAAAACCACTTCACTGGGGCGTATTTGATGGTCAACTAATTTTTGCTTCTGAACTGAAGGGGATTCTTGCTCATCCAAAATCCAAGAAGCAATTGAACAGTGTGGCGCTACAAAAATATCTGGCACTAGAATATGTGCCGGCACCACTAAGCATGTTTGAAGGCATTCACAAGTTGATGCCGGCTCATTACATGCTTGTCGAAAATGGACAGGTGACGACCAAACGCTATTGGCTAGGTAAACCAGAGAGTGAACCAGCCAAAATATCCGAGGCAGATGCCGAAGACAAACTTATTGAGCTATTGGATAGATCAGCAAAACTGCGCCTTATCTCTGATGTGCCTCTAGGCATATTTCTTTCCGGCGGTATCGACTCATCGGCTATTACTGCCCTTGCTGCACGACATGTAAGCAGTCCCCTCAAAACATTTTCCATTGGATTTGCTGATCAGTCCTTTGACGAATCAAGCCATGCCGAACTAGTAGCCAAACATGTCGGCTGCGATCACCAGACGGCTTTCTTCTCGCCTGAAATGGCTCTGGAGACTCTGACAGAATTGTGGCAAGTCTTGGATGAGCCAATGGCTGATGCTTCAATTCTGCCCACTTATTTCCTCTCCAAGATGACAAAGAAATCTGTCACCGTGGCATTGTCCGGTGAAGGTGGCGACGAATTGTTCGGCGGCTATCCAACGTACCAGGCCCATCGCATGGCAGGACTGTGGCAGGCAATTCCAGGCATTGTGCGTAAAGGTCTTTTAGAGCCTGCTATCAATTCTCTTCCGGTGTCACACAACAACCTCAGCATTGATTTCAAAGCCAAGCGGTTTATTGCCAGTGCTGACAGCAAAGAAGACATCAGGCACTATCGCTGGATGGGCTGCATGTCCATCGATAAACAACTGAATTTACTGAAACCGGAATTTAGTCCTCTGCAAACCTTGGACAAACTCTATGGTGGTCTAACCGAGACGCCGCTTCTAAATGGCAACGGCAAGCGCGACGTCGTAAGCAAGATAATGCTAATCGATCAAATAACCTATCTTCCGGACGACCTGCTGGTCAAGTCCGATAGAGCATCCATGGCCGCCTCATTAGAAGTCCGCTTGCCTTTCCTGGCATATCCTGTCGTGGAATTTGCAAGACAATTGCCTGTCTCCATGAAACTGAAGGGATTGACGACCAAATACTTGCTCAAGAAAGCTCTCACGCCTTATCTTCCGAAGAGCATTCTTACTCGTCCAAAAAAAGGCTTCGGTATTCCAACTGCCAAGTGGCTCAATAACGAGCTAAAACCTGTCGTAGACGAGCTGTTCAGCGAGAAGTTTGTTCGCCAGCAAGGCATTTTTCAATACGATCAGGTCAAGCAGTTGCTTGAAGAACACCGCAGCTTGAAATTTGATCGACGCAAAGAACTCTGGACAATGATGATGTTCCAGTGGTGGTGGCAGAAGTACTTTACGAATAATCTCTGTTAAACTCAAAAGTAATGACGATGGAAACCAACAACGCCGAATTTTTTGATGCCGTCAAGCGCCACCTTTGCAGCGGGCTTGGCTTCGACTTTGGCTTAATTGATGTCGTTAGGGCTCACGAGGTTATTAACCTGACGAGCTTCATCACCGATGATAGCAACGAAGATGCTCACACTATGTCTACATCTTTGGTTGACGAACACCAACAGCCTCTTTTGGTGTCACATACGCTCATAGCGCAAAAGGTCAAACAGACTAAAAAACACTGGATTGGCCGCGCCTGGCGCAATGACCAACCACCACAAGGCTATCTCTACGTTATAATCCCTATTCTTGACACTGACGCTAACGGCAAAAAAGCAGTCGTTGGTATGTTGCGCATGGTGTCCTTCGACGAGACCCGCCAAATGACGAACGAACAAATTGCTGAACTCAAACAGTTTGCCGCTACTCTTTCATCACAGATGTCAGTTCTGGCTGCTCAATCTTCCGGTAAAGTCACTGACGAAGAAGACAAAGCAGGACCGACTGAAAGCGTCTTGATCATCGTATCTGACCGGTTAGCCCGCAGGCGCTTTGCCCGTGTCTTAGAAAACAACTACAAAGTAGCGGATTTAGAAGTTATTGAAAAAATTGGCGAGGCTCTTTCGGAACAAACCTTTGATCTAATAGTCCTCGATTCTAAATTCCTGGCATCCGGCTCAAGCCCGGTTGTGGAACTGCTTAAGGAATCCCGTGAAGGCGGACAATTGTCTGTAGTGGCTGTAATTCCCAACTCCGAGCAGCATACACTGGCAGCAGCTCTAGAAAATGGCGCCAGCGATTGTATATTCGACAATGCACCGGAAGAAGAATTACTAGCCCGCGTGAGAGCAGCATTATCCAATATCAAATACCAGCGTGAACTTGTCTATCATTCGGAACTCCTGGAAAATTACGCCAAACAGCTAGCTAACACGCACGAAGAACTTGCCCGAATTAAGCAAGCCAAACAACTGGAAGAGTCTTTCCTAAAAGAATCCAAAGAGTCTCAGGAATTAGCTCTGCGCAAAGCCAATACCCAAATTGATTTACAAAGACGCGAAGCAGAAAAACGTCACGGACAAGACCAGCTCCTGCACCGCATAAGCAATTCAATTAGGAAATCATTCGACATCAAATCGACAAACATTGAAGAGATGCTAGATACCCTTGCCGGTTATTTCAATCTTGACTGCTGCTTCCTGGTCCTGCCATCAGAAGAACACGAAGACGACACCATCCGTGCCCAGTACGTAACCGACAAAGACTATGATGTTTTAGCCAAGAATCTCGATTTGCAAATCCTGCAGACTTTTAAAGAACACTTCAACTGGGACACTGCTCTATTTGTAAGCGATGTTGCCCGCGAGCGCAGACCGGAAGTCTTTATCAAAGGACCGCTCGCCAACTACCCGCTCATATCTCTTCTCTATATACCGATAACCTACGAAGAAAAGCTGCTTGGTCTTTTGTGCGGACACCGTTGCGAAACGCAAGCACAATGGAGCCAGGACAATGTCAGTTTCTTCAGACAAGTAGCTGATCAAATTGCCTCCGGCGTAGCTAACGCCCGCCTCTATTCATTTGTGCAAAGACAAGCAACAACAGATGGCTTAACCGGACTATTCAATCACCGCACAGCCCAAGAAAAGCTAGCTGAACAACTTCGTGTGGCAGAACGTTATGGACGCAAACTCAGCTTAATCATGCTGGATGTCGATCACTTCAAAGCAATCAACGACAACCACGGACACCAAGCAGGCGACGCTGTCTTGAAAGCTGTGGCCAAACTCATCCGTACAGCCTGCCGGGACGTAGATATTCCAGCCCGTTACGGTGGCGAAGAATTTCTACTTATTTTGCCGGAAGTCAATCAAGAAGGTGCAGCTGTATTGGCTGAACGTATACGCACACGTCTGGAAGATGAAAAAATTCGCTACGAAGACCTGGAGATTACCGTAACGGCAAGTTTTGGTATAGCCAGCTTCCCGGATGACTCTAAGAACCAAGACCAACTAATTGAGCTTGCCGACCGTGCGCTATATATGTCCAAGCGCATGGGACGCAACCAAGTGCACATTGCCCGCGATCTGCTATTCCAAAAATACATTCCCAAGGACACCAAGACAACCAAGACAGCCATGCCAACCACTGATACTACAGCACAAGATATCGAAGCGGCTGAAGAACATGCCTCAGAAGTTGTGGACATGATCAAATCATTGGCAACTTCTCTCTATTCACGCTCCGAATACAACAAAGTCCACCATCTAGAAACAACTCGCTTTGCCGAACTCCTGGCAAAAGTCTACGGACTTGCTGAACCGGAAATCGAACAAGTCCGCGTTGCTTCTTTATTGCATGACGTAGGCTTACTATCAGTCTCCGACGAGATCTTAAACAAACAACAGCCTCTAACAGAAGAAGAATTTGCCATCTTAAGAAAACACCCTGAGATGGGCGCTGATCTTCTACGTCCAGTGAAAGCCTTAAAAGACGTCTGCGACATCCTGGAATACCACCACGAATTCTGGGACGGAACAGGCTACCCCAGAGGACTGAAAGGCGAAGAAATTCCACTGGCTGCTCGCATCGTAGCCATCGTCGATGCCTATCACGCCATGATCTCGGATAGACCCTATAGAAAAGCCTTGTCAGAGCTAGAAGCGATAAACGTTTTGCGTAACAGCGCCGGCAAACAATTCGACCCATTCTTGGTCGATATGTTCATTGCGGTCCTCGAGAATTTAAGACTAGAAACCCCGAGCCCATAAATTACTACTTTCGCGGATTTTTCTTTCGAGTTGTTTTCTTGCGTTTGGATCTTGATGGCACAAGTGTTTTACTTTTGGCCGCAGATTTGACTTTCTTCCTTCTGGGCTTAAGCCTTACTGATACTTTCTTAGCCTCAGGAAAGAGCTTTTTATCTTCTTCTGTAGGCTCACCAAACTCGGCTATATATGCCTCTCGTCTCTTCTGCCGCATATAATCGCGCAGGACCTTGTTCATTTTGGTTTGATAGCCTTTTCCCTCCATCTGGAAGAACATCAAGATATCGACATCAACTCGAAAACTGATTTGATGCTTGATGGGACGAAAAGGAACTCTTTTCCAGCCGCTAAAATCCAAGACTTCCGGAATATCGCTAAAATCTATCTGGTCATCGGGCATTTTAGAAAGAGCCTTCAAATTGGCTCTTACTTCAGGGGATAAGATCCACTCGCTTTCTTTCTTTCCTATTTGCTCGCCTCGCTGAGATGAGGTGGATGACTTTTTCACCATTTGAATTTCTCCTGTCCGTATAGACTACAAATAAAATCTCAGTATCTACTTGTCCGATTGCCAACCACCTATCTTCGTTATCTGACCTTCTGCTAAAACTGATGCTTCGAAGTTCATCCCAAAATACATGCGCTGCAGTTTGAAATAGAACTCCATGCTTTTGAAAATTGTCCAAACCTTTTTGCAGGTCATATTGAAAGAGCTGCCCCTGTAACTCAAAAGTAACTATCACTTCTAACTTCATTATACCTGACAACCAGCAATTGTATATACAGCTTTGTATATACAAGGAGTTGCCGCACAATGCCCTCCCTATTTATATAGACGGTCAAGGGGTTCAAAAAGTTCAAAATCCGACGATGCTGACAACCGAGGTTTAATCTTTCGGTATAATCGTGGTTCTATAAACCTCGCCCGTCCTCCGTAATTAAAGGAGTTTCAGATGTCTCTTCCGCAAACACAAGAGCCAAAGACCTCACGTGGAAACAGCAAGTCTATTGCCGTTATAAACCCGGCTACAGAAGAGATTCTGGGCGAGGTAGCCAGACAGACTGCCGACGATGCAAACAAGCTTGTGGCAAAGGCTAAGGAAGCATTCAACATTTGGCGTAAGACTCCTGCAAATGTGCGCTGTCACATGATGCACGAAGCGGCAGCTAAGATGCGCGAGCACAAGGACGAGATTATTCGGCTTTTGACTCTGGAAGAAGGCAAGCCTGTTCCAGAAAATGAAGAAGAATTTGAATGGCTGACTAATACCTTTGACTATTACGCAGAACTTGGTCGCCACGAGCGCGGACGCGTTCTGCCATCTGGTGAGTATTCACAATTGAATATGGTCATCAAAGAGCCCTACGGCGTGGCCGCTTGCATCATTCCTTGGAATTATCCATTGCTTTTAATGGCTTGGAAAGTTGCTCCCGCACTAGCTGCAGGAAATACAGTTATCATCAAACCAAGCGAACTGACACCACTTTCAAGTCTCTACATTCAAAAGCACTGCTTTGATCATTTCCCGGAAGGTGTCGTAAGCACAATTACAGGTTACGGCGACGAAGTAGCCGAGCCCCTGGTATTGCACCCAGATGTTCCGGTCATTGCCTTCACTGGAAGCTTAGCAATTGGACAACGCATTGCTTCGTTGGCTGCTCCAATGATGAAGAAACTACACCTTGAGCTTGGTGGCAAAGACGCCTTCATCATTGCCGAAGATGCTGATCCTGAATTAGCAGCTAAGGCTCTTGCCTATGCGGCTCTTACAAATGCCGGACAAGTCTGTACTTCTACTGAGCGTGTATATCTGCCTTCATCGAAGGCGAAGACTTTCACCGAAGCTCTCATTCATCACGTACAAAGTTTGAGACTTGGACCGGGCATTGAGCCAACAACGGATATGGGTCCAATGATTGGTGCAACGTATCGCGATAAGGTAGTGAAGCACATCGATGAGGCAATTGCTAAAGGCGCCAAAGTTCTAACTGGCGGTCGGATTCCTAAGCATTTAGCCAAAGGCTACTTCTTTGAACCGACTGTAATTGCCAGTGTCGATCATTCAATGCTCATCATGAAAGAAGAGACTTTTGGACCGACAATTCCAATCATGGAATATAACTCTTTCGACGAAGCTATTGCCTTAGCCAATGACTGCGTCTTTGGATTAGGGGCATGTCTCTTATCTAGCGATCCATTAAAAGCCAAGCTTTTCCTCGAAGAAGTAAAAGCAGGCACTATTTGGATAAACGACCCACTAACAGACAACTACGCCGGACCCTTCGGCGGCATGAAGATGAGCGGCGGCGCTCGTGAATTGGGTCAAGAAGGACTAGACGAATTCCGTGAAACCAAACACGTCCACTGGGAATTCAATACGTCAGCCAAGTCGTGGTGGTATCCATACGGCCAATAGCTTAGACTAGACTGGCGGTCCACTTATGCCATTTGCGTTCCAATTTTCTAGCCAATCGTCCAGTAGTGCAGATAGGCATGCACTATAGATTGTCTGTCCAACAACTGTAAAATCATTACGGCAACAAAAGCAGGCGGCTTCCACAAAGCTGCGAAGATCATCAATATCTTGCTGCTCCAGCCCCTCCAGGTTCTCATTTGAACGCCAGTCAACGATTACTCTATCCAGCACTTCCTTGACTGTAATGTCTCTAACGGACATTGGCGCGTTGAGCGGCAAAGCAGCCGCAATTGGTCCTGTTACCTTACGGACCAAATGTCCTAAAACTAAAATCGTATCTTCCGGGATCTTGCCATGCACAGAGCGCGCAGAGCGAGTCTGAGTCCTACGCTTAAGGAGATCTGGAGCGTAATTTGGCTCTGTCACTCGAGATTGAAAATTGTGTTCTTCGTCGGACCACGAATAATCAGTAACGCGCTCTCCCACAGGAGCAGAAGTCATATCACATAATAGACAACCAACTAATGCCAGGGATAGCCAAATCATTGAGAAGACCGGCAGTGAAAGTCCGTGACTGCTAATGCCAATCGTCCATGAGGCAAGATACCCTAATAGCCAAAGAGCTATTATCAAAATTCTTGTGGTGTTCGACAGCCTCATCAATCCAAGTACACCATAGGCAATTGCCGAACATACGCAAATCCCAATTACCAAGACACAAACATCCGCTCCAAAGGCTACCGTTCCAAGAAAACTGAAATCAACATCGTTGTCCCACAATATAAATACAAAATAGAGTCCCAACCAGAAGACAGTGCTCCATCCAGCATCCTGAGATATCAGCTTATTTACGCTATCCCCGCTACCAGAAGATCTACAACACAACCCGCCAACTACTACTAGGACTACCAGCAATGGCACCCAGAGCCAAACGCCATCACCAGGATCGAAAAGCCGCCCGTCTCCCCACCAACTTGCCAATCCCTGAGCTATCCAAAGCGTCCCAAAGCAGAATGTCATGCCTCCCAGTGCAATTAACCCGAAGGATGACAAAAATGTCCTGAGCTTTTTTACGATAGTTTCAAGCATCAGCTCTTGTCCCAATGTTAGGTTACGATGGCGGCAATGGCGATAGCTGCAATACCAAGGACCACTGCCCCTAGCTTTATAGCTGCAGCTAAATTACCCTTTTCAATTTCGGCTTTGTAATCAATTGGGTCCAAACGATCGTAAAACCGGACGCCCAAATAAAAGATCAGAACACCAATAAACGTCCAAGCGACCGAAGCCACTATTCTTATTAAGATATCTGCCAAATCGTGCGGATGAGACATGTTTACTTCTCCATGTAAATTTCGAGTGTCTTTCAAATTATCCTGGTCCCGGCGGACCTGGATCTCCTGGCGCGTTCCAGTTTTCTAACCAGTCTTCGAGTAATCCTTTGAGGATCGACTGATAGACAGGAAACCCTCGCGTATTAATATCAGCTCCGGCCAGTGAAGCAGCTGCTTGTATAAAACTGCCGAGATCATCGACATCCTTATCTTCTAAGCCCTGCTCGTTTCCATTACGCAACCAGTCTTTAAAAACTGTAGATAGAACCAGTTCCGTTGTAAAGGACTTCACCTCTTCGCTTGCCTGGTGAGGCAATGCCAACAACATCTTATTTCGTACCTGGTCGATAGTCCTTTCAAACAGCTGCATGGTTTCATGCTTTACTCGGCCATACTTTTCAACCATCGCCCCCCCTTAAGAGAACACTGCTATTACTCGCTGAAAAATTCAGTTCTTGAACCGCCTTAACTACAACATCAGCTAATTGTTCAACAAAATACAAATCCCGACCACCAACAAACCGCAACACTTGCCCGCCGAACTGCCGCTTAAACTGAGAAAATCTTGCGTAAAGATCGGTAGACACCCCAAATGGATCGTAACCATAAAAGTCGTAGAAACGGCAATTAGAGTACTTAGACTCTAGAATTGCCTGCCATTGCAACAGATAACCAGCCATCAAATTGCGTTTTTGACCGGAGGTTCCTCCATACAAATAAGTCGCTCGTTGTCCATACATCGAAACCAAAATTGCACCCAGTACCTCTCCATTACTTTCAGCAAGGAAACAGCGCAGCATGGCTTCCGGAGAAAGTGTATTAATGAGATCAATAAAAAACGACATGGGCTCGACAAAAAATCCGTCTCTCTGTGCAGCTTCTATGAGCAATGGATACAGCACATGAGCAGAATTGGCTGGTTCAATTTCCCGCACAACAACTTCATGTTTCATTGCCAGTCTAATGTTGTATCGTCCTTTAGGACGCATTTGCATGAGTATGCCTTCTGCATCCGGACTGAGATCCAAATAAAGTGTTTCTTGCGGCAGAAGATCAAATGGAGCACGACGGAACGCTTTCAATATTCCTGGCGTAGGCAAACTCAATCTTGGTTCGATTCGCCAGCCAACCATATCGTTTGCACAAGCATACTTACTGACCTCACTTTGAATTGCCGTCAAGATCTCATGTGCCTGTTTGTTGTGTTGCCAGGGAATCACAGGCCCTTCCGGAGACACCATGACTGAAGCACCACGACTTGGATTGGCCATGTAGCAAATGGCCCCGCCGACTAGATTTTCACCATCAAAGACCAATACTTGTAACGTCTTATACCCCTGCTTGCGCTTGAAGCGAGCCCAGTAAATGCTCTGCATAATGCCGGATTGGTC
>SBAT01000198.1 GCA_005240105.1 Chloroflexota bacterium | reverse complement strand
GATGGATCCGCAGTTGTCCATTGCGCACGGTCGTTTGGCTGAGACTTATCTGGCTAATAAGGATTTGGAGAAAGCAAAACAAGTATGCACCGATGGTATGAACACCTGTCGTGATCCGCATGTGCGGGGACAACTTGCCAGCTTGCTCAAAGTTTGCAGTAAACCAACAAATGTCAATGCCATGCTCGACGGAATTGACCGGAGCATTAAGGAGCAACCACAAGGGGGATTCAAGAAGTGATGCGGCGTCAGAGAGGTACATTTATTGCCGAAGTACCTGTTGTACTTTGGTTTTTGATTTTCATGTTGTTCTTCCCCTTGCTTGATCTTATGGCAGTGACGATTCGCACCAACTTCTTGTTCATGGCTGCTCACAATGCAGCCACTGCAGCTAGTCGCGCTCGATCTTTTTCAGCTAGCATCAATGGTTATCCAACGGCCTCGACACTGGCTGATGATGCTGCGCAAAAAACCATACAAAGTTTTGGAGGCGTGCAGATTGCCAGCATGGAAACAGCAATTGTAGTTACAAACACGCTTTCCAAAGCGGTGAGTCGATACACAAGTCCTCTTGCCACGCCGGCGGACTCCATTGCTAACACCTACCAAATAGAAGTCAAACTGAATGGTGTAATTGATCCATTGATCCCATACAACGGTATTATTTTCGGTAACATTCCAGGATTAACCCAACCGATTCATTTGACTGTTACGGATAGGCGCTATGCCGAGAATCCGCAAGGACTTAGTGTATAGTTCATGAAACCTACTTTTCGCGCAACCAAACGTAGTCAGTCCGGCGTATCCATGACCATGCTCATGCTCGGGCTGGCCTTTATGATAATGCCCATAATTGGGCTTTTTGCTTTTGAAATCGGTAGACTGCAGATAGCTCATCAGGAATTGCAGAGTGTAACTGATGCTGCTGCTCTAGCTGCTGTAGCCACGCTTACTTGCGAGGAAAATACAGACCCTGAGGCCGCCCACCAGGATGCCATTGATACGGCAATGAATTTATTCAAGTTGAACAGCATCATCGGTATTCCCTTAACCAACGCTACTGTTTCCGGCTCAATGAATGCCAACCCTGAACCAGGTGAAGCTGTCGTGTACTTCGAGTTTATAGATCCGGTTACACACAGTGTAGTCTCCATGTCCGATCCCAATGGCAAGGTCGTGAAACTCTATTCGCACTTTGGCGCATCGCCGGCTTTTGGACCTTACTTGAACATGAGCAATTTTGTATTGAAGACAATTTCGTTCGGTGCCGTGCCGACACTTGATCTTGTTTTGTGTTTTGACACTTCCGGCTCAATAGATGATCAAACACCAGTGACCTTTATTAAGCGGTCTTGGGATGCCACCCTCAACAAAATTGTTTATGAGGTGCCTACTGGTGCAAACGGCGTGGCACGCGGTAAGCAGTATGACATTATGAAACCGGGACCAAACGGGACTAGCCTTAATGGCGTTTACCCGCATATAGCAAGCGATGCTTATTACAATGCTCAGCTCTGGTTCTCAGAATATCTTGCTCAGTATTATGGTGTGTCAGGATTGAGATCGCTGGGTGGCGGAGCGGCAGAAGCCGGATCACCGCCGGGGAATTACCCGCCTGGTACTGCACCAACCTATCCCGGATGGGCGGTCTTCACCGATGTCGTGGTAAATCTTGACGGCAATAACAACTTTGCCGGTTTTAATGGTAACGGCTACAATTTCCCCGACGTTGCCACCATGGTGGAAGCAGCCCGTGGCAATCTTGAAAATGCCGGCGTGTTCAACTCCAGTAAAGCAAATACGGCAGTATCCGTCAGCCCCAGCTCCGGCTATCAGCAAGCCTATTTCAATCTGGCAAAGTCTAAGTTGCAGCCATTGCAGGATGCAAAATCTGCGGCCCAGATATTTATCGACATATTAAATACGGATACCGATGCTCACTTCGGCTTTGTTGCTTTTGATCACCAAATAGGCAGCGACCCGACTTCGGTCGAAACCAGATATGCCATTGATGATGCAGCTGCTTATGGAGCCAGCACTGGATTTCCATTGCCTGTTGTTCCCCTAGATCCTACTGCCGGTGCCAGACATTTCCCGGAAACGGATGCGGCAATTGTTTCTTGCGTGCCACTGGGCGGGACAAATATCGGTGCTGCCGTGAGCAAGGCTGTTGATGAATTGACAGCGCATGGACGCTTGGGTTCAAAAAAGGCAGTTGTCTTATTTACAGATGGACAACCGACATATGGCGGCCCTCTGGATGGTGACCCTTGGGGGAATGCAAGGAAAGCAGCAGTTAAGGCTAAAAATGCCGGTGTGTCCATTTACACAATTGGACTGGCGCAGAATCCGGACATTGTGCCTGGGCAAACATCTATCTTGAATGATACCAATAACAACGAAACAACCGGTGGCATGGCAGCCATTGCCGGTAATGGTGGCACATTCAGTCTTGTCACCAATTCTGCCAATTTAAGACGTGTCTTTGAACAAATTGCCAGACACCTGGTGCAACTTGTGCATTCGGATTAATTGAGGTTTGAGACTTGCGTAATAACATGACTAATTTGAAAATGCTGAAAAGACGTGGCCGCAACCAAGGTCACGTGCTCATAGAATTTGTCTGCTTTGCTTTTTGGCTGCTTCTGTTTATGTACATTACTACGGATGTCACCGTCTTATTGCTTGGTGCCTCAGCCAATGATCGTGCTTGCCGGGACGCAGCACGCGCTGCTGCACACGGCTCCAACCCTACGGAAGCCCGGAATTTAGCGGAGACTAGCCTGAAGGCTCATGTCGGTGGGGGCTTTTTTACAAGTCCGCCAACTTTATTCGGCAACATAACCTACAACGACTATGCCGGTAACCCACCAGCCAAACAAACGCCTTATGTGATAGTTGAAACACGGTCGACGGCCAAACTACCCTTTGCCCCGCTTGTCTATCTCAACAACGGGTTTACGCAAGCCGGCAGCTATACATTTTCCCGTACCTATGCATTTCCAATTGTTCGCTTTCGCTATGCAACCTAGGCTATTTGCCTAACAGCGGTTTCAATATTTCTACTTCCGGTGGTGCTTCGGTTGAGCCGGCGGAGTCTTTCATTTTTGTAATAACTCGTCCCTGGATAGCTGTGTTGACGGATTTGGCTACGCTGTCTATCAGTTCTGAGGCTGTATTGGCGTCGTAGTACTTGCCGCCGGAGACCGTGGCCACGCAGTTCAGTTGTTCTTTTGCTTCTTTGTCACGTCGTAGCCCAAGACCGACAATGTCCACCTTAAGCTTGATGCCCATACTTCCCAGGCGGGCGATAAATGAACATGGATCTCCACCACAGGTTTCTGCACCGTCACTCAATAGAATTATTGTTTTCGGTCCCTGCATTGGTGTCAAATCCAGGGCAGCCTGGCGCAATGCATAAGTTAATGGTGTCAATCCATAGGGTTTCACATTGCGCATTTGCTCAATAATTGAGCGGCGATTCCCCTTGCCCAAAGGTACAAGTAAGGCTGTTTGCTGGCAGTCTATTGAGGGGTTACCCTCAAATCTGTGCCCAAAGACTCGTAGACCTAAATTCACATCAGATGGAATGCGAGTTAAAGCATTTTGCAGAACTTGTTTGGCGGCATCCATCTTTTGCATGTCACCTCCTAGATCTTCTTTCATTGAATATGAGGCATCAATGAGCAATAAGATGTTGACCGGACCTTTTTCTTGCTCTACCTGACCTTTGATCAGCGTACCTTGTGTGCCTGTCTGTAAGGTGGTTGATTGCGTGCCTGTGCGAATTGTCGTTGATTCAGTTCCCGACTTAATAGGTTGTCTTTGTACGGGTACTGTTTCCTGCATACCGAGTGTCGGATCAGTAAGAGAAGTGCCGTAATTGTCGTGGCGTTTAATTGGCGGAGCAGGTTTGGGATTCTGGGCGATAAGGTTGGCGCAGGCATATGGAGCTGTTATATCGGCAGCACTTGCCGGCAAACAAAATGACACTGCTGCCATTGCGCAGAGGATAAATTTACTCGTGCTTTTTGTCATCATGTTTTTCTTGCTTGTGCTCGTTTGTAGCAACTATAGTTCTTCTGCTGATTGGAACCGACTTGGTGCCTCCTTCCGGAACTGCCCAGACAGTCAAATAGTAGAGTCCCGGTTTGCTGTCATTACTGATGCCGATTTTTACATTGAACAAAGGCCCCGAGACTTTGACACCACCTTTAACGGGAATGTCTGAAACAGGTTTGGGCTCGGATGTGTTAGGACTGCCCATAAGGGTAATCGCTGGAGCCGCTAAGGCGACAGGTGGAATGAACATCCCACCTGCTAGACATGCCACAATTCCGGCTGCCTTGAGCATATTTACGCCGGTTGACCAATCACGCTCTGACTTGGCGGCATAAGCTACGTAATCCAATGGTGGAAAATAAGGCAAGGCTTCTTCTGATTCATCAGCGCTGGCCAATGCTTCTGAATTGGGGTTCTCCCAGGCAAGCGTCACCCGATCAATACGATAAGGTTCAAACACCGCGCCCTTAACTTCAATTTTTTCCCCAGCTTTCAATTCAGTCGGCACTGGTTGCATAAGACCGTGTTTGTTTACTAATTCAAAACAGGCATACATGCGATTGTGGTTACGGTTTTCTGCTGCTGCAAAACCTAGCCCCGTTGCATCAGGAGACATGATAGCGTCATGATCGTCTTGCCTTTTCAAAAGGTCGCGTAAAAAATACATGCCTGCTATGCGATTAACCTTGCCATGATTGGTTAGCATGGTCAAGCATTCCGTCATCGAATCACTGCCGCCGGCTTTAGTGTAACGCTGATCGGGGTTTTCTCCGCGGGCATCGAAGTGAGAAATAGTGTTTCGTTTTGCCATTTCGTCGGCATGGGACTGGGCCACTTTGCCGGCAATTTCATCGGCGGACAAGGAAGGCAAGCCCTGCAAATTCCGTCTGTCGTTTATCATTTGCAGGACAAATATTTTTAGTTCATCTAAGGAAATCTCTGCTTGATAAAATGGCTCATTCTCAGCTACATGTCCAGCTGACTCCTGCGACTGTTCATAAGCACGTTCGGTTTGGACTGCACCTCTTTCTTCCTGATGAGCTCTTTCCACCGGTGCAGTTTTTGTTGCCGGCGGCGCACCAGGAAAATGCGAGTCTTCAACTGCACCAAGCAATGCTTCTTGTAGTTTTGCGGCTCGCTGGTTTGGGCTAAGTTGGCTAAAGGACTGACGGAAGATGGTTGCTTCCAAATAATTCAAGCGGGTATCTAAGGGAAGTCCGGAATTGGCATGCCCAAACGTAATGTTTTCCATGCGCGATAAAGTTGGATATTCATCCTTTTGCGGATCTTTTGTAGGTTGCGGTGATCCTTGCTGAGTTGCCGGCCGACTGGATTTGCCAGGCTCTGCTGCCGGTTGGGGCTTGTCGGCAATAGGCGTCATTTTTTTAAGTGCTGGGCTTGCTACAGCGAGTTGTTGAGCTAGACAAATATTCGGGCTGAGCATGAGAGCGGCAACGAGTACAACGCTCGGGCGGCGTATGCGGCAAAAAATCCGACTCGCGGTGTGCCAATTCATTGCCGTGCCCGCCCCTTAACTTGAGCCAGGGCACCCTGGCGTCCTGTTTTGCCTTCATCGTGCCGGTGCGAATAAAACAGCTCGCTCTGACAGGACGTACAGCGGCTGCAGACATCCACTTCCAATACACCAGCTTCATACAATTGCAGAGCATTGAAAGCCTTTAGGTCCGGATGGGGAGTGTTGTCCTGGAAGAGTATAAAATTGTCCGCATTGCTTGAGACGGTTGTCTCCAATTTAGCTTTTACATCAAGACCTGTCGGATAGCAGCAGCTGCCGATGGCAGGACCGATGGCAGCGACGATGTCCTTTGTATCAGAGTTCAATACATTGGCCATCATATTGGCCGCATAAGCAGCAATGCCTGCTGCGGTCCCGCGCCAGCCTGCATGCACAACACAGACTGCTTCAGTTGCCTTATCAAAAAGAATTACCGGCACGCAATCAGCAAACTGCAAAAGAATTGGGAATTGACTGTCTACGGTTGCTGCCCCATCAGTTTCTGGCAAGTCTTTGTATTCGGTTATCCAGGCGATGTTTCTTGAGTGGACTTGGTGCGGCACAATGAGATTTTCAAAGTTCAAATCAAATATTTGACAGAGGGTCTTGCGGTTATTGATGGCATCAATACGAGCTTCATCTGTCGACCAATGCTTGCCTAAATTAAATGAATCAAGAGGCGCTGAACTTTTACCACCCTTGCGTGTAGTAAATGCGTGGGTGAGGCTGTCACACTTAGACAATAGTGGCGAAAGCAAAACGGTCAGACCGTCTATTTCTAAAAGCGGCCAGTCGTTTTTAAGCAGTGCCTTTGCGGCTAAACCCTTTTGAGACTGTGCTTGTGTGCTCATCAATGCAATGATAAACCACCGCAGATGTTAAGTGCCTGCCCGTGTATACCTTTAGCCTTTTCGGAGCAGAGGAAAAGGACGAGGTCTGCGACTTCATTTGGGTCTATGAAGCGCATCTGGGGCACGGAAAGCCTTGCCACATCTACTGAATCGGACGCATTGATATCGGTTAGGGATTGGTATTCGGCATCATTTAACTGGTTAAAAGTCATGTCCGTTGCCACCCAGCCAGGGCAAATGGCATTAACCGTAATGCCGAATTTGGCAGTTTCTAAAGCTAGAGCCTGGGTCAAGCCAATTAGACCAAACTTGGATGCCGAGTAAGCGCTGCCATAGATTTCGGCAACTTTGCCCGAAATAGAAGAAATATTGACGATGCGCCCCCAATTTCTTTTCATCATCAGAGGAATAAGGGCGCGGCTCATGAGGAAGGGACCGGTCAGGTTGGTGTCTATGACCGCCTGCCAGGATGTTATTGGGTGCTCGGCAATGGGTTCTGTGACGTAGATGCCGGCGTTATTAATAAGGATGTCGGCTAAGCCAACTTCTGCCTTCGCCTTTTCCAGGAAGTCAGCTACGGCTAACTCGCTGGACACATCAGCCACCTGGGCAAAGCACTTAATGCCAAATGCCTCAGATTCGAGCTTGACATCACTCAATGCCTGCCAGCTACGGGCGCAAATGGCTAGATTTGCCCCGGATTCAGCCAGTTTTAGGGCAATGGCTCGGCCTATGCCACGACTGGCACCGGTAACTACGGCTGTCTTATTCTTCAGGTCGTTCATTTAACTAAATTGTGGACTTAGTAGACTCTCCTATCTTTAAGTAGATCTCAATGCTTTTGGCTCCTTGACAGCCGGAATTCAAGCAGATGTTAGGATGCTCTCAGCAACCGGGGCGGGAACATTGGTACACTTTGGCAGTCTATGACTCTCGATGGGTGCAAATCCGTATCTACACAGGTGAAGGGAAATATGAGTCTTTCAAATATGTCAAAGTCAAAAGTCAAAATTTTGTCAGTAGCAATTGCCTTGTCGCAAACATTGGCATTTGCTCCACTATCTGTATTTGCTGCCGATGGTAGTGTCCGGGTTGCCGGTCAGGTAGTAATAAATAATAAGAGTGCAGGTGGTGGCATGACCGCCGACCAGCGCACCGAGGCTATTCAACGCAATTTGGATAATGCTTTGGTGGCAGCAAAAAACCGCACACCACAATCAGTTGATATTGTGTATGTGAAGGGATTGCCTGTAGTCACACTTGATGGCTACCAGATTGTCACGGTTGATGATGCCAATGCTAAATCGGCAGGTACAACACCGGCATTGTTGGCTAAAAAGTGGGCTGACGGCATAAGACATGTTCTGGTTGATACCGGATCTGTCGAGAGTTATGTTGCGCAATTGTCCGGTGATTACCGTGCAAGCGCTCCGGCAGCAGCAGCAGCTCCGCCTGCTCAGCAATCCCAACAACCTTACGTTCAGCAGACTAATTATCCGGCCCAAGGCAACTATCAAGCTCAAGGTAATTACCCGCCGCCAGGCAATTATGCCGCAACCCCCAACTACCCACAGCAAGGCATGAGGCAAGGTCGCGTTGTTTACGCTCCAGCTGGTTTGACGATGAACACAACATTGTCCACCTCAATTTCCACACAAGTGGCTCAATTAGGTGACATGATCCAAGCCAATATTTCCGAACCGGTACATCTTGGTGAAGGTTCTATTCCTGCCGGTTCTGTCCTAATTGGTCAGATTACCGAGGCAAAATCCGGCGGCTTCTTTGGCCGTTCTGGAATGCTGGGAATTAAATTCAATCGTCTACGCACACCAGACGGTATTGAAACACCAATTAGCGCTCATATCGTCGGTGGTATCGGTAAATACACTGATATCGGTGGCGATCAAAGCGATATCATGAAAGGCGAAACCTTGAAGACTAAGCTTGGTCAAGCTGCCATTAGAACAGCCATTGGTGCTGGAACTGGTGCCGCTCTAGGTACGGCTGTCGGTGCAATTGCCGGACGATCCGGTCGTGCCACCGGCCGTGGTGCCTGGTCAGGAACTGCTATAGGTGGTGGATTAGGTGCTGTGCAGAGCGTGACATTGCGCAAAGGTCATGATGTGAAAATTCCATCGGGTCAGCGCATGCAAGTGCAACTGGATTCTCCAGTGTCCATCTCCGGTGGTGGAGTGCCTCCTTACACTGGTGCGTT
>SBAT01000253.1 GCA_005240105.1 Chloroflexota bacterium | reverse complement strand
TCTTGTCCGCAATGGCATTTATCAGCATATCAAGTGACACTATTATTCTCCTAGGGTGGACGCTGCGCTTATTTTATTGCACGGCGACACCTTTGTCATTCTAACCACTTTGTCATTCTGAGGCATCTGCCCCTTTGTCGCTCTGACATTCTATTTTGTCATCTCGACCGACAGAGCGTTAGCGAAGGAGTGGAGAGATCTTCCGTAGCGGCTCGGCGTTCGGGTTGATAACGACATACTTCGGATCGCTATTGGAAGATTTCTCCACTCCCTTCGGTCGGTCGAAATGACAAAAGCAAAAGCTACTCCGCCCGCTTCATCGTCACTTGTAGAGTCGACTGCATCGTCTCGGGGTCGGTTGGTCCTTCCACGGTGAGCAGGGTGCCACCACGTTCTTCGATGCGCCTTACTGCTTCCTTGACCATGCCCTTTTGTCCGCTTATTTTGTTTAGTCGCACGATTAAGAATCCCATGCCGGAATTAACAGCCGCGATCGCTTCTTGTAACTTCACACGTCCTTCATCGATTCCAATATCGCGGTTTACTTGCTCCTCAAAGAAGCCAATTAAGTTGTAACCCTTCTGCTTGCAGCAAGTTTCGATACGATCGCGTTGATGTTGCAATGCTTCTGCGCCGCCTTCTTGCGGTACGACTCTTGCGTATCCAACCACATCCATTTTATTTCTCGCCCTCGTAAGTAATTCGGTAAATCGCCCCGGCGTGATCGTCGGAGACAAGCAACGATCCATCGGGCATCTGCAAGAGAGCCACCGGCCGTCCCCAGGGGTTCTGTCCTTGTAGCCAGCCCTCGGCAAACACTGAGTAATTTGTTGCCTGGTTACCCTTCAAGGTGACCAGCATGATACGGTAGCCAATCTTATTGCTGCGGTTCCACGACCCATGTTCGGCAATAAATATCTGATTGCGGTACTGGGGTGGGAACATCTTTCCTGTATAGAAATGCATTCCCAAGCTTGCCACGTGCGGACCCAGACATTGTGTCGGAGGTGTAAACTCGACATTCGGAGCGCGCTTGCCGAATTCCGGATCAGGGATGTTGTTGCCGTATCGATAGGGAAAACCAAAATTCATTCCCATTTTCGGTGCACGGTTCAACTCATCAGGCGGCAAGTTGTCGCCGAGCCAATCACGACCGTTGTCTGTAAACCAAAGTTCCTTGGTTTCCGGATGCCAATCAAAACCGACTGAGTTTCGCAGTCCAGTGGAAAAGATCTCTAACTTGCTGCCGTCCTTTTGCATGCGCATCATTGTGCCAAATCTAGAGTCCTTGCTTATGCAAATATTGCATGGCACACCAACCGGCACATACAAGAGCCCATCCGGACCAAAAGCAATGTACTTCCAGCCATGGGCAGTCTCGTTTGGAAAACTGTCGTTGACTACAACTGGAGCGGCGTGCCGCTGAAGATCGCTTTCGATGTTTTCAAACTTTAGGACGCGATGAATTTCTGCCACGTAAAGAGCGCCATCACGGAAGGCAACTCCATTGGGCATGTTCAATCCGCGGGCAATGGTAATTACCTTGTCCGGCTTGCCGTCTTTATTGGCGTCGGGCAAAGCATAGACAGAGCCTTCTTCGCGCGTTCCGACAAAGACGGTGCCGTTAGGAGATAGGGCAAGAGAACGGGCGTCACGAATCTTTTGGGCAAAGACGCTTATCTTAAATCCAGGTGGAAGCTTGATCTTTTCCAGGGGCAGGGTATAAGCAGAAGCCTGTGCCGCAAGGCACAGGCTTAGAATCGTAGTCGATAGAAAGATCCATAAAGGTTTAACGAACCCAGTTTTGTCATCCTGAGCAACGCGAAGGATCTGCCGTATCGGTCCGACGTACATGTTGATCAGGCTCCTCGTCGATACGCTGCGGTAGATTCTTCGCTTCGCTCAGAATGACAAAGGGGACGAGACTATTGTGTCTGACGTAAGCTCGATAGTCCAACTTGCTGAAGTTTGGCTTTGATTGCCGGAATAGCTTCACGAGCGGCTTTGATGCCGGCCTCATAAGCGCGAAGCATGTCCTTCTTATTGGTCGATATCAGGCCAATACCATCAACATTTGGATGGATGACGATGTCGGCCAGTTTCAATTGCGGCTCATCGTCGTGGGCTAATTCATAAGTAACCATACGCTTGCTGACGCTGCCCATCTTTCTGAAGGTAGGTAGCGTTTCGTCTAATAGCCTTTCATCTACGTCCACGGCAATGACGATATCAGCACCGCGCTCGCGAGTTTGTTCAACAGGCAAGTTGGCACAGACGCCGCCGTCAACAAAAAGCTTGCCGTTGATTTCAACTGGCTTTCTCAATCCAGGCACAGCGGAACTTGCTTGAATGGCATAACCAATATTGCCTGAGGAAATTGCGTATTGTTTGCAATCAGTGATGTTAAAGGCAACTGCACTAAATGGAATTTTGAAATTTTCGATGTTGTGCATGGGCTGCGGAATGGCCGAGAGCATGTAATTGCGGAAAAGATTACCTTTGTACAGACCATCATAAGGATGGCTCCAAAGTCTTGGAATAATCATAATTGGGGCTGCTACAACACGCAGAGCAACCGGCACGGTCATGAATGACTTCATCACCTTGCCGCTGAGCATATCTTCAGCGATGGTATCGATGGGCACGCCGGCTGCGTACATACCACCCACAATAGCGCCGATACTTGTGCCGACAATCAAATCGACTGGGATGCCTTCTTCTTCAAGTACTTTGAGCACGCCAACGTGTGCGCCGCCTCTTGTGCCGCCGCCGCCCAGGGCTAGTCCCACCTTCAGTTTGCCGTTTGAACTGGCAATTTTAGTTACGCTCCCAGCCTTCTCTTGACAGAGTCCCGGTTGAGTAAAAGCCAGGCTTGCCAATAGTGTTAGACCTGTGAGTCTGGCGCAAAAATCTTGAATCATGCTGAGTCCTTCCGCGACAAAGCGCGTGCTGCATCCAGACTCAATTTTAGAGCAAAAGGTCTTTTTTCGCTGCGGTTCCGTTATCGTCAATTTAGGCGGAACTAAACTTCTGAAGCGTAGCAATGGCGGCGAGGAGCCGTCCAATGAGAGAACACTAGCGGAACCGCAGCTTAAATAGAATCTCATTAAGGGCGCATGTAATGCGCCCTTACCAATGGAGGCTACCTTCGCGCGAATTGTCTGCCCACAAATGAGGCTAGGAAGACCACTATCGCTGATCCCAGAATAGTGGGCAATAATGAGACGCCGGCCAGACTTGGTCCCACAGGACCCATCAAGCTAACGCCAATCCAAGCGCCGATGATACCGAAGATAACAGCTGCCAGAAATCCGCCTGGAATTGTCCCAGGTACAAGATAGTCTGCTATCCATGCGCAGGCTGCTGCGACAAATAGAAACAGGATAAAACTGAGTATGCCCATGATTGATACCTCACAATGGTGTTCTCATGTGCTTGGATGATAGTCGGCGTTCATTAAATGTTCCACTGGCAGGGCATTCTTAATGGTTGCTTTAGCCTTTGATACCACAATTAAATCTGCGGCTCTCACTAGGGATATCACGGCAACAGATCTCCGCCTAATCGGATAGATTTATCGCTAGATCTAATCCCTGTTTCTAATCACCAAGGATCGGCGATGGACCTCGATAAACCACACCGGGAATCGCAACCCGCTGGACAGTCTCAGCC
>SBAT01000124.1 GCA_005240105.1 Chloroflexota bacterium | reverse complement strand
GATCCGCTTGCCGGAGCCGAAGGATGGCAATTGAGCAATCCGCCGATTTTGCAACTGGCAGCGCTCAGAGCCTCCATGGAAATATTTGACGAAGCAACGATGCCGGCTATTCGTCGGAAGGGTGATTTACTTACCGGCTATTTGGAGTTTCTGTTGGAGCCTATGCAAGGACTTTCAATAATCACTCCTCGTGACCCAAAGGACAGAGGCAACCAGTTATCTTTGAGAATCAAGGATAATCCGAAACAACTGTTGGAAACACTGAAGACAGATGGAGTAATTTGCGATTTTCGTGAACCGGATATTATTCGTATCGCCCCTGCGCCTTTGTATAACAACTTCCAAGGCATCTATAGTTTTTGTCAGGTAATGTCTAATCATGTCCGGTAAGCCAGTAATTACAGTTGTCGGTGGTGGGCTCGTCGGTTCACTTCTTTCTTTGATAATGGCTCGTAATGGTTTTTCAGTGGAAATGTTCGAGCGTAGAGCTGATTTACGCAAACATGAAATTGGTGCCGGGCGTTCAATTAACCTGGCTATTTCTACGCGCGGCATTCATGCCCTGGAGCAAGTTGGCTTAGAGAAAGAAGTGCTTCGCTATGCAATTCCCATGCGGGGCAGAATGATACATAGCAAGAATGGCGACTTATCGCTTCAACCCTATGGAATTAGCGACGAACAATGCATCAACTCAATTTCAAGGCAGATCTTGAACAAAATACTTCTGGAGCATGCAGAAGCTACTCGGAAAGTACGTATTCACTTCAATACCAAGGCCGCGCATGTAGATTTTGACACTATGCTTCTCAGCGTGGTTAATGAACAGTCAAAAAGAAGGATGAAGCATTCTTTCGATATTCTGATCGGTACAGATGGTTTTTCTTCCAATATTCGTACCGAGATGATGCGCCAACCCGGTTATGAATGTTCAATTGAGACATTGGATTATGGCTATAAAGAGCTAACAATGCCGGCTGCTGTCGGTGGCGGCTATTTAATGGAGAAGAACGCTCTTCATATTTGGCCGCGTGGCACATTTATGCTGATTGCCTTGCCAAATTTTGAGGGGAGCTTCACTTGTACATTGTTCTTGCCATTTGAGGGAACGGTGAGTTTTGAAAAACTACAAACGGCAGCACAAGTTCACGAATTTTTCGGCAGCGAATTTCCTGACGCTTTGAACTTGATTCCAAATTTGACGCAGATGTTCTTTGAAAACCCAACCGGACACATGGATACGGTAAAGTGTGGTCCGTGGTTTAAAAATAATCAGGCGCTATTAATTGGTGATGCTGCTCACGCAATTGTGCCCTTCTTTGGTCAAGGAATGAATTGTGGTTTTGAAGATTGCACTGTGCTTGGTGAACTAATTAAGAGTGCCAATGAAGATGTCGATTGGTCCAAATTGTTTTCTGATTTCTACACCAGACGTAAGGGAAATACAGATGCCATTGCCGATATGGCTCTGGAGAATTTTGTGGAGATGCGCGACAAGGTAGCCGACAGCCGTTTCCAGTTGGAAAAGGCTGTTGAGAAGATTCTTGAAAAACGATTTGCCGGTAAGTACATCTCTCGTTATGGTCTGGTGACCTTTTCCAATGTCGATTATCAACTGGCTTTCCAGGCCGGGCAAATTGAAAACGAGATGTTGGCGACTTTGTGCCAAGACATAAACTCAGCCGATGCTGTTGACCTCGAAAAGGCAGAACACCTTATCGAGGAAAAACTTTCGCCGCTACTAAGTTCACCCTGTCAGTAATTACGGGGTGGTGGTAGTGGTAGCAGGCGTCGAGGCGTCTGTCGACGGCCCGGCTTCATCGGTGACTACGTTAACGTTATGTACTTTGTTGCTGAAGTAAATAACTAACATTGCCAGAGCCGTAATCATGCCGGCCCTAGCTACTTCGGATCCTACGGTCTTAATGAGGGAGGTCGATGCCACTATGATGTCGCCGGTTTGCACGGGACAATTGGCTAAGGAATCGCGGTCTTTCAAGCCCCTGCTGAGCGAAATTCGTTTTGTAAATACTGTTCCGTCACGATTCATTCGGCTCAACAAGATTGATCTTGTAGCCGCACCTGCGGAAAATCCACCGGTTCTTGCCAGAACCGAGAAAAGTGTGTCACTGGGCTGTAGTTCAATTACGCCCGGTGCCCTGACGGCTCCTAATACTCTAACCCAGCGTCCACGAATTGATGACAATTCTCCAAGACCATCAGGATTGAATTCGGTGCCACCACGAGAGGCAAAGACAACGTCGCCGGGTCTCAGTGTTACCACCTGACTGCTGTCGCCTTCGCTGGCCATTTTCCATAAGTCTACGTTTATTACGTCCGTACCACGTCTGACTTGAACCCGCCTGACATTAGCGGTCTCTCTTAAGCCTCCACCTGCTTGAATAGCCGTTAAAACATTAGGGATTATGGCATCGTCACCAGAGCTGAGCATGTAGCGACCAGGCGCAGCTACTTCGCCCAGAACATAGACTTGTATCGGACGAACCTGAGCAATGTTTACTTGATAGTGGGCTTGAGCAACTAACTCTTTGGCTTTTTCGTTGATTGTCTGAGCTAATTCCAGCGTGGTTAAACCTTGTGCTCGAATCATACCGACAGGGTATAAAGTAATCGTGCCGTCTTGTGTGACCGGTATAGTTTGCCCATCTACGGATGGGTCATTTACATCGGTTATAAAGACCCAGTCGCCAGGAGCAAGGACATAGTTTGTAATTTGATCAGTTGGTGCATCTGCAGCATCCAGATTAATGTGTCCATCTTCAATGCGGGTAGTCTCTTCCGGAGTGACCTCAGCATATGCAGTCTGACAACAGAGCAATACGGCGACAGAAAAAACCGCAGCTACCTTTTTTGCCAAATTTTTAAATGGATAAGAAAAGTTCATTACATGTCATAGTGTATTGCTAGAGCCGCCAATTCTCACTAAAGTGAGCGAATGGTTAGAAACTTTATAGCTTCAAGGATATATCCATCTTGGCAAGCGTGCTTCCAGTAAAATTGCACATTGTCAGTGCAGTATATACAAAGAAGATAAGAGGACGTAGTGTTGAAACGTGTTGGCATTAACTGTACCGGCCAGGCTCCGTCGCCTCTAAGTTCGTATAGTCATGCTGTTCGTGTTGGCCAGTTTGTCTTTGTATCCGGACAAGGATCGCGCGATCCTAAAACAGGCAAGGAAGCAGGCGTTACCCTGGATGCTTCTGGTCAGGTCTTATCGTATGACATCGAGGTACAGACGCAAGCTGTCATTGCTAATTTGCAAAGTGTCTTGAAAGCTGCCGGTTGTGAACTAACGGATCTCGTTGACGTGACTGTATTTCTGGTCAACATGAATGACTTTTCAAAGTACAACTCGATATACGAAAAGCACTTCTCATTTCCTAATCCACCGGCACGCACGACGGTTGCTGCCGCTGCGTTGCCGGGCAAAAACTTTATTGAAATCAAAGCGACTGCATTTTGTCCTGATGGACAAGGAGAGTAAATGGGCGCAGGAACAAAGTTGAAAACCAAGCACTTGGGACACTTTATTGCCGGTGAATTCATGTCATCTGCTTCAGGCGAAACGTTTGAAACGGTGAATCCGGCAACCGGCGAGATACTGGCTACTGTTTCGCTTGGTCAAGCTGAAGATATTGACCGTGCTGTGCTGGCGGCTAAGGAGGCTTTTGACAATGGACCGTGGCCGCATCTGTCCATCAAAGAACGTTGTGCAGTGTTGCGCCGCATTGGTGATTTGATTCTCCAAAATCAAGAAATGTTGGCGATGGCCGAGACTGCCGACACGGGCAAACCGATTGCCGAAAGTATGGACGGTGATATTCCGCGTGCTGCCTACAACTTCCATTTCTTTTCCGATTACGCGCCTTCTCTTAACGAAGAGTGTTTTACGGTCAATGTCAACGAGCGACACTTTACCGTGCGTGAGCCATTGGGTGTAGTGGGACTAATTACTCCATGGAATTTGCCTCTCTATTTAGCTACCTGGAAAATTGCGCCGGCTTTGGCAATGGGCAACACATGTGTCTTGAAACCAGCGGAGTGGACGCCGTATACAGCTACTTTGCTGGCTGAAATCATGAATGAAGCAGGCTTGCCACCGGGCGTGTTCAATATCGTCCATGGCTTTGGAGCCGGTGGTGCAGGTGAAGCTCTTACACGTCATCCTGATGTTTCATCCATTTCCTTTACTGGCGAAACGAGTACCGGACAGG
>SBAT01000419.1 GCA_005240105.1 Chloroflexota bacterium | reverse complement strand
CGAAACTCGTGAAGACTATTTGAGAATTACCGGAAACAGCCATTGTCCAGAAGGACTCCGGGAAATCTCCAACAATGCTCTCGATAAAAAGCCTGAGCTTATCAGGGTTTAATACTCCCTTACAGGGGCGCGTTTCTTCGTAGACCTTCTGGCGCAGGAAAGCCGAGAGAATTCTCAAAGGGCTGCCGTGCCACGTAAGAAGGCTCTGGTAGTCGGTCTCCACCGCATAGTCGACGATGATTGGCACGGGCACTTTTGCTGCATACATGGCAGCCATGGTTGCGCCGCCACTTATGCCACCACACCACTTAACGCGAATGGTTCCAGGACAGATGAGCTCAATTAAATGCAGAGCCATCATTGACCCTGCTGTAGCGACAATAGCCCGAGATCCGCCACTGCCGTAGAGAGTGCTAATTTCAAATTGCTTGGCGGGTGTGTTCATAGAATTTCTCCCAGCGCAAAAGCCCGCCCCAAAAGGGCAGGGCGGGTAATGACAAACGTTACTAAAACCACTGCAGAGCGGAAATTTCCCAACTCACCAAAAGTGAGATTTGAAAACGCCTAAGGCTTACTGCTCGCCTAAATACTCTTCTAAAGCTATTTCAGAAAAAATGGGAAAGTAACAACACAAAGTTCAATGGTATGAAAAATTCCTATTTAGTTTCAATAAAAATTCGCGGAACTAGGAGAGAAAAGCTTATGACAAGGTTATTTACAAGATCCTTTGCGGCCACACTTAACGCCGCTTCGCCAGGTATCGCGAGTTAGTACATATTGATAACCTATCATTTTTTGGACTTTGCGGGGTTCCGAGAGAAGACTTTGCTGATATCACTTGCTGTTGAAGTATCCAATTCAGTAACTTGAAATAGTCTTTCAAATTCACTTTTCAAGAGAACTTTTAGCTCTACAGCTCTTTTTAATTACTTCCAACCCTTTGTCATTCCGAGGCTTTAGCCGAGGAATCTACCGCAAGTTTCTGTAGCGGCTAGTTATAACGAGCAACGCATTATCTGCACGGCAGATTCCTCGCTGAGCTCGGAATGACAAACCGGACAACAAATTCTCGCGCCGACCTTGTGGCGCACAAGATTTCACCCGTTGTTCAACACAAGAGACCTTGCTTTGCAGGGCGTCTACTCGGAGGCAGGGTCATCCCTGAATACATATGGCAAAACAACAAACACTGATCCACAGATTCTGGCATTACGTACAGCACACTCCCTTAGCAGTAGCCGAAGTTGCCGATCGCAAAGATTCCAAAGGCGACTTGCAAGTGCCCTTCATCTGCAAATGCTCGACTTACTGGGCATCATCAATGGCTTCGCCGTACATGTACGCCGCATACGTCCCACCTTGCGAGTGCAAAGCGCCGGTTAGCTGGCTCTCATGGAAATCGCTCGGCAGTAACGTGCTCGAGATAATGTCCTACCTACAAGAAAATGGTTTTCAAAAAGGAGACCGCGCCGTCATCATCTCCGAAAATCGGCGAGAATGGCTGGAAGCCGACCTTGCCATTCAGAGCCTTGGTGGAATTTGCGTGCCCATTTTTCCGCATACCAATGCCGATCAAATGACTCACATCATTGAAGACTCCGGCGCAAAATTTGCCTTCCTAGAGACCAAACGACTGTTGTCCAAACTGTCTAACTTGCCGGAGCTGAAGAAGATCCTGATTGATACGCCCAAAGAAATCACGGCAGACACAAGCGGGATAACCACCTTCAAATATATCTACGACAGAAAGCAATCCAAGCAATTTGCCGACAACCTGAAAGCCAGTTTGAAAAGCATTGCATTCAATGACGTGGCAACGCTCATCTACACATCAGGAACAACCGGTCTGCCAAAAGGCGTTATCCTCACGCATGAAAACATTGCCTTTGCCCTCAACGGAATTGTCAGGCACGGCTACAAGTTTGGCCAAGATGACCTGTATCTATCTGCCTTGCCTTTGGCACACGTGTACGGACGAGTCAACGGACAGTACCTTGCTTTGTGGTGCGGTATTCCAACCGCCTTCTGCAAGATTAACGAAGTAGGCGAAGCGTTGCGCTTGTTCCAGCCAACAATTATGTTAGGCGTTCCCAAACTCTGGCGGAAGATGCGTGATGCTATCGAAGTTGAACTAGCAAAAGCGTCAGGAAACAAGAAGCGCATCATCAAATGGGCATTTACCGGAGACAAGAAAGGACCAAGTCGTTGGCTTGCTGACTTGCTTGTGTTCAGGAAGATTCGCCATCGACTCGGCGGTCGATTGCGCATTGCCATGTCCGGTGGAGCTGCACTAAGTGCTGATGTCCAGCAATTCTTTGCCAAGATTGGCATTAAGCTTTGCCAGGGCTACGGCATGACTGAAACAACAGGTGCAATTGCTGCGGCACTGCCGGAAAACCAAGACGTCGGCTCATCAGGACGGATAACTGATTTCACCGATGTGGCTATCGTGCCGCATGAATCCGTACCTCCGGAGCTAGGCATTGAAGTTTGGGGTCCTCTTGCGAATAAAAACAAGAAAACAACGGACGCAAAATGCGCGGGAGTACAAGCTGGAGAAATTTGGGTCAAAGGACCACAAATTTTCAAAGGCTACTGGAATGATCCGGCAGCCACCCAGAAAGTACTTTCTGAAGGCGGTTGGTTCAAAACCGGTGATGCCGGCGTACTTTACGATCACAATTTCCTGGCGGTTATAGGACGAGCTGCTCGCGTAATCAAAGGCGAGAATGGTAAGTGGATTCCAGTTGATTTGATTGAAGAAGCTGTCTATTCGGCAGACCAGGAAGATCAATTCTCGGTAATTCAAGTTATCGTCCCCATTGCCGGCAGTGAATACAAATTCACCGGTGCACTTGTCTTTGTCGATCCGGTGGAAGCAAAACTTTTCCTGGAACACAAAGGCATTACACCATCGATAGCCGAACTGGAAGGTGATGCTTGCACTTTCTATGCCAGACATCCTCTCATCAAAGAGAAGATTGTCCAGGCAATTGAAAAAGCAAACAAACCACGACAAATCTGGGAGCGCATCAAGCGTATCCAAATCGTCGAAGAAGAAGCGACCGTCGACGGCGGTCACTTCACGGCCACGCTGAAAGTTAGACCGGAAGCGATCAAGAAGAAGTATCGGGGACTTGTTCACAGTCTCTATTCTTCTTCGTTGGCGCTTGATGCTAACACCTATCCCGAGCCGATCGATATCGATTAACCCCCCCTTTGTCATTCCGAACGAAGTGAGGAATCTGCCACACGGAATCTGGTTCGAGTTGATCAACGCGACCGATGAACAGCCACGGCAGATTCCTCGGGCTAAAGCCCTCGGAATGACAAAGACTTTTTCGTTCTAAAGGAGTCATTATGAAACAACATTTTTTGTCCTTCATCGCCACCTTCTGTCTCATTCTCGGACTATTCGTAGTTGCTCCCGCCGAAGCACGCGGCGGTGGCTTCGGCTGCCAGCGCGGTGGAGGCGCTTCCTTCTGCGGCACGCGCGGCGGCACCATTGGCGGCTGCATTCGTCCCGGTATTGGCCGCGGACCAATTTGTGGTCCTTACCGTGGTGGATACCATCCACGTTACGGTTACGGCGGATACGGCGGCTTCGGTTATGGCTGGGGCGGCATTTGGAGCGGAGGTTATCTCCCCTGTTACGATGGTGGCTCGCCCTACATCTGCGACATCAAGCCACCACCGCCACCACCTTCGCCGCAGTACATCTACCAGGGTGGAACTGTGATGCGCGAATACGGCGCAGCACGCGCACCCGGGATGTCACCGGTAATCATCAACGAATACAAAAGCTCGCCTGGAGCGAAGCCAGAGGTGATTCACAAATAAAGGCCACAAAAAACGTCTCGCCCAACAACTCGGGACGTTTTTCACTAGACCGTACTACTACTTCCAATAGTTGTTTAACGACAAAAAAAAGAGCAACAGCAAAAGCTGCGGCTCTCTTCTCTGCGACGCTGATTCTTACGCGTCTTGCTCGGCTTGATGGATTTTGGCCATCTTGCGATAGGAGAGTTTGGCGTGACTGAATTTCAAATTCTCCTCGCCGTCGTATGCGGCATGAAGAATTTTCAGTGCAATATGCTTCACGTCATCCATTGCTTTTGGATCGACCTTGTTGTAGGGCACAAGTGTTTCCACTTCGAGATAAAACCCGGAGAATCGGCCGAGATCAACGACTTCATCGACAACCACAGTGTAGTCACGAGAGCGGATGCGGCCTTGCCAGGAATAACGCGTCTTGCGCACGACCGGCAAGACAGAACGCATGCGCAACGCCAATCCAATTAGCACGTCTCGTGTGAATTCGTCAATTTTTGATTCGGCTTCGCATTTGTTTTTGCCTTCTCCATTCGTTTCCTTGGTCTTCTTGCTGGAGAGAAAATACTTGCGTGTTTTGCCTTGTGACTGCTCTCGAACACGCAAGGACTCGCTCTTTGCTTTTGGCGGCAACCAGGTATCTACAAGATCGTAAGTTGCTTTGTGACGAAAGCCCATGTCCGTGAGCGTATCAAAAATGTCGCTAACCTTGTCTGCGTGAATAACATATTTCACTTCAATTTCATGCACATGGACTTTCATAGCAAACCCTCCCTATGTCAAAGGAGAAGACCAATTTGTCGTATTCGTTCGACAAAAGTCTCCGGGGTGGTGAATAAGATGGCACGGATACCGTACTTGCGGGCGCCATAGACGAAATCCGGCTTATCGTCGATGAAGAGGATTTCCTTCTTCTTCACGGATCTGCCGGTATATTTGATGACCTGTTGATAGATCCGTTTATCAGGCTTCATGAAGCCAACGTTATGACTGAGGATCAGATGCTCGAAATGCCTGTAAATGTTGAGACCTTTATCCAGCCATTCGAAGTGTTCCGGGTTCGTGTTGGAAAGAGCAACGAGCCTGTGGGTTGAAACAAGTTGTTCCAAGACAGGGATCATGCGCTCGCATTCGAGAAATGACTCATTCCAGAGAATGGTGAACTCGTCTCGACTTATGTCAGACGTGAGCAACCTGTTAAGTTCGGACAAGAAGCCGGCAGTATCTATGCCGCCGCTCTCATAGCCAAATCCTTGCAGCTTTTGCATAGCTACCGAAACTTCTGCTTTTGTTCGCCCAGTTCTTTTGGCGAATCCAGATTCTACTGCCGGCCAGTTAAAAGGAACAAGCACTTGACCGATATCAAATGCGAGAACTTTGAACTTGGTGCCAGGCTCGATGCCGTCACAAGTGACATCGGCCGCGGTCTTTCTTCTTCGGCGAACTTGATCGCACGGATCAAAGGAAGCAGCTGCTTGCTGCGCGTTTTTATTTTTATCGACCATGGTTAGCTCCTAAAAAACGTAAAAACCCCTTTTGTCATCTCGACCAAGCCACGCCTTGCGCGGCGCGTGGAGAGATCTTCCGCATCGACACAAAGGTCGCCTTTGCAAAGACGTACTTCGGATCGCTTGGGAAGATTTCTCCACTTCGGTGCCTCCGGCACCTTCGGTCGAAATGACAAAGGGGCGGGGTGGCTTGTTCTACATCCGCGTGCGGCGGTTTCTCTCGATCTTTCGGCGCAGCATCTCTACGGCCGCGTCAAACTGCGAGTCGATGCCCGGCTTGTCATATTCGAAAGGAATAGCAATATCCGGCGACACGCCAATACCTTCCAGACGTTGTCCATCAATTTCAACATCAACAGTAGCCAGAAATAGACCTGTCTTCTTATCGATGGCGAAATATGTGCCCGCAACTAAAGCACCAGCGGTTCTTTCCCCAAGGAGAAGTGCCCGTCCGCTCTTTTGCAACTGCAACGCAACCAGTTCTTTGCCACTACGTGCGCCACCGTTGATAATAGCGATAACTGGTTGTTGATACATTATTCGCCATATCGATTTGCGGCCATCTTGCATGCGATTTGCAAATGACTGTAGACCGTTCGCCGGACGAAACAACCAGTCAACTGCATCCACCCCAAGTGCACCAAAGCCATCGCGAAGATCGAGAATCAATCCATCCACCTCATTCAAAGCTTGAAAGACAGTGTCTTTGAAGATTTCTTCCGAGCGACCAATGCCACTCCAGAGGTGGATATAGCCAAGCTTGCAATCCGAAAATTCCAAAACTTGTGCGCTTGCTTCAATCGCTCTCTCATATCCGGCACGTGGGGTGGTGAATTCCGGTACTAGATAGCGCACCAGTCTTTGCGAACCACGCTTAACGACAAGCGTAACAGCGGTCCCGGCAGTGCCCAAAAAATTGACGTGACCTGAATACGGTCTGCCATTTACTTTCTGGATTATGTCGCCGACCATCAGCTGCGCTTCATCAGCAGGTCCCCCGTTGAGCACATAGCGTATTTGATTGGTCAAACATCTGCCGCCGCCAATGCCCATGCCAGTGAAGTCATAGGCGGGCTGTCTATGCTCAGGTCCGAAATTTGCAAACAAATTGCGTATGAAATAAAACGCATCATCATTGTGCGTGTATAGCGCACAATGACTCGTATTCAGCGTCTTAATCAACGCATTGATTCGTTGCGAAAACTCAAGCAGATCCTTGCTCGCAATAATTCCCGCTCTGTGTTCCAACAGAGCTTTCGGCCACACCTCATTCGCCACCTTCTTGTCAAAGAAGTTCTCGCGTACTAGCTTGTCGACCTTCGACAAAACTTTCCGGCAGTACTGAGGCGTGACTGCCAGTTCTTTTTTGATAAAGTCAGTCATATATTCGTCTCCTGAAAATTTCTATTTCTTGCGCATCCGCACTCGCAAGAGCTGCGGAAGTAAGCGAATAAGCGCGCTCAGACGAGCGACAATGTTGTCGTCGTGGCAGGCGGTCATGGCGCTGCGGATTAAGGCAAGCGTGTTTTTCGAATACGGGAAGTGCCAATTGCGCACACCCTGTTTGTCGACGCCTACGTGTTTGATATTCACGAAGTCCATTAGCGAAGCCACGGCGTGACTGCGACCAAAGCCGCTTTCCTTCAGTCCGCCCCATGGTGCGTCAGGTGCAATGTGCGAGTAAAGCGCATCGTTGACCCAAACCATTCCGGATTGGATACGCCGAGCAATGTCCTCGCCAAACTTTGTATCAGCCGTCCACACGGATGCACCGAGAGCCAGGTTGGAGTTATTGGCTCGCCGAACAGCTTCACACTCATCATTTACAACAACGATAGGCAGAATCGGACCAAAAATTTCCTGGCTGATTACATCCATATCATCGGTTACATCAATGAGCACTGTCGGCTCGAAGAAGTAACCACCAAGGTCCCTGCGTTCTTTGCCGCCGGCAAGAATACGCGCGCCTCGACTGACAGCTTGTTCAACCAGCGCCTGTACACGTTGCAGTTGGTCCTCATCAATTAGCGGACCAATATCTGTGTCGTGAAACAAACTGTCACCCAGTCGAAGTTCTTTGGTCAGTTCAGCCACGCGATTAGCCAGCTTGTCTGCTACAGACTGCACCACATAGAGCCGCTCAATAGAAGCGCAAGCTTGTCCGGCATGCGTGAATGAAGACCAGACAATGCCACGGGCTGCCTTTTCCACATCAATGTCACCCAGAACAATAGCCGGATGTTTTCCACCAAGCTCAAGTGTTACCGGGTGCACTTTCTGGGCCGCCAGGGACATAATCGCCCGTCCACCTGGAAGGCCGCCGGTAAATAGGACGCGTGCTACATCGGACTGGACAAGCGCGGTGGCAACAGCTTTGTCGCCTTGAACAACAGTAACAACACCGCTTGGAAATCCCGCTTCGTCAAACAGGCGCTGGATCCGCTCACCAATTAACGGCGTCTTTGGTGACGGCTTGAGAATAACCGTGTTGCCGCAAGCAAGCGCCATCAGCATGCTGTTAACAGAGATGGAGAAAGGAAAGTTCCATGGCGAGATGATGGCAATCACACCCAGTGGTTCAAAAATGTTGTAAGACCGCTTGCCGAAAAACATCAGCGGGTTGAGTTCAACCTTTTGCGGCTGCAACAGTTTCGGAACCTTTTTCTTAAGCCACGCACATGTTTCAACAACGCCAAACAATTCGCTGGCCAGAGATTCCATAATCGGCTTGCCTGACTCTTCACTGAGAAGCTGAGCAATTTCTTCGCGGTTGGCGAGCAACAGTTGCTTGAAGCGATTGATCTTCTCCAGGCGATAAGTGAGTCCGCGCTCATTCCAGAAGTGGACACACAGTTGCGCGTTTTTCACCGTGTTGGCAATTGTTCGTGGATCGGTAAGCTTCACTTCACCCAGCACTTTCAAGTTGGCTGGATTGATGACACGCAATGTTTCTTCGTTTGTGTATTCGACAGCCATAGGAGCCTCCTTGGGCGTTTGGGGCTAACAAAATGTCCACCAGTTCTGCAAAGACGGCAGAGAAAAGCGGGTGAAAACTTGAATATTGGTTGTGTTCGGGACTAGATGTTCTTGTATTTGAAAT
>SBAT01000067.1 GCA_005240105.1 Chloroflexota bacterium | reverse complement strand
TATAGAATGTCATTTAAAGGACATAAGAACAAAATCGTCAAAGCACTCCCCTTCCGCCGGACCAATTAAGACAAGCTACGGATGTCAATAATTGGCTGTAGCGCTGGTAATTCCGGCTAACATATCCAGCGATTTAACCTTACGGCTGGCTCTGTGCTCAATGTATTTCTCAAGCAAGCGTTGGGCGGCTATGACTGACTGACGTATAGCTGTGACAGCCAAATCCGGTGCATCCAGCCCCTGCGAAGCAAGCACCAGGTTTTTCCAGACTTTAGGCGTAATTTGTATAGCTGCCTTGAGTTGAATGTATTCATCATCCACCTGTTGTTCTGATCGTTCTTTTACCAGCGAATGACTATGTTTTTGGTGGCATTGTTGGCAGGCAATACCGCCCAATTCGCGGTCAAAAACAGATAGATTCATATCAGTTAGGATTTGTCGGCAAATTATGCAATACGTTAACTCCGGAAAATAGCCGAGTAATTGCATTAGATTGAGCTCAAACTTGAGGCAAAGCCAGGTTGCATCCTCTGATGATTCGGCCTGTTGTTGTAGTGAATCAGCCAAGAAATCAAAATAGGACAGCGATTCTTCCGACAGTCCTTGTCCGAAAATTTGCGTGACTTCAGCATAATAAAGAGCATAGGACAGTCTCAACAAGTCATGCCTCAGCCTGCTGAAATTTTCTATGCCTTCGGCCTGAGTGATGATATCCAGACTGCGTCCTGTAGAGATAAATAGACGATTGATATTCAGGACCTCTGCCCGTCCGGCAATTTTGGAGCCTGGTTTACGAGCACCCTTGGCTACAGCCTTTATTAGACCTCGTTCGGCAGTGAACAAGGTCAAAAGCTTGTCCGATTCGCCTAAATTGAAGCTGCCAACATTGATGGCATTGACTGTATAAGTGGGCATAAAAATTCATCCTGCTTCTTCAGTAATAATTACACATAACGCTCCGTCCTCGCTTTCACTCGGACTTCTCTTGCCAGCCGGCTATTCGCGCTCTACTCCAGATTGCTCCTCGCAATCTTTCGTTCTCGCTATTGCATGTTAGGGTAATTTTACGTGCTACATCAAGCCAAGACCAATAGTAACAGCGCCAAAAATTAGGCGGTAAACAACAAATACCCAAGTGGAATGCGAGCGCAAATATTTCAACAGCCAATGAATGGAGAGGTAACTTACTACCAATGAAGTTACAAGTCCGACTGCAAGTGTGCCCATGCTGTCATTGGACATGCCATGTTTGCTTAATTCATACAATTCCAAAAGTCCACTTAGAGTAATGGCTGGAATTCCCAAAAGAAAACTGTAATGAGCAGCATCTTCCCGCTTCATATTGAGCAGCATTGCTACAGTCATTGTCGAGCCACTTCTGGAACAGCCCGGTATCAGAGCTAAAGCTTGTCCCAGACCCACCAAGATGCCGTCCTTAATTCCTAATTTGTCCATTCCACGCTCGCGCTTGCCCTTGAGCTCAGCTACCAGCAGAAGCAGACCCATAGCAATTGCCGCACAGCCAATCACAGTTAGTGAACGAGCTGGTCCGCCGTTATCTTCCAATACTGATTTAAACAATAACCCCAATACGCAAATTGGTATGGTGCCAATTACCACAGACAGTGACAATTGCAAATTGTGATCAGTCCAGTTACGTTGGCCTATTGCCTTAACTGATCCAAAAGCCAAATTCAACAAATCTCGAAAGAAGTAAGCAATAACAGCAACAACGGAACCCAACTGAATAACAGCAGAATAGGCAACTCCGGGATCAGCCCAATGAAATAATTCAGGAACGACGCGCAAATGGGCAGTGCTGCTTATTGGTAAAAATTCGGTCAGACCTTGAACGACACCAAGTACCACGGCTTCCAGAAGTTGCATTATTCCTCGTTACCTTCGCTTCCCTCAGTGGATTTTTTAACAAACTTGGTATCAGATTTGCCGCCCTTCATCCAACCGGCAAGACCAGAGGGCATGTTTCCTTTATCAACGGTTTCGTCTTCATCAGCCCCTAATGAATTTAAGAGCTCTTCCAGCAAATCCTTTTGCTTGGGTTCCAATTCTACAAATTCGAAACCTGCGTCTGTCTTATTCGCCAACCAGTTATATTCAGTCCTTACCGTGCGGCATTTAGCTTCCACGGCTCCAAACTTCGTCTTGAAAGAAATGTCTACACACTCGCCAATTAATAGTTTATCGAGAGCTTTATCCTCTGATTCCAGAGCAATACCGCTAAAAGAGATGTTTCGACTATTGGTTTTGATAGGCTCTTGGTCTTTTTCTTCGCGGACAACAGTTACCGGACAAACAAAGCCTTTGCGAGTGGCTCTGCGTCTTTGTTGAATAGGGGTAAATTTCGGATTGGAAATCTCAACAGCTGTTGAACCCTCAATTATTCGTTCGCCAACTACTTTTGCCGACCACAAACCGTTGAAGACATTTTCCTGATAATTGCCGACGAGGTAAATGCGACTGCCAATTGGAGGATGCTCTTTTCCTTCACGGGCATTCCGTACAATGACAAAAAATCGCGCTCCTTCCTTAGCCAGGATACTGGCCCTGCCAAAGCCCACGTTGCCATTAGGAAATTCGACTTTTACTTTGTATGAATCGCCAACCTTAAACATGGAATTATTATCGCATTTTTATTGAAATTATCTCCAGTTCAGGCATAGTCAAACCGAGTCAGAGACAATGTAGCCATAGAAAAATAAGGATATTTGAAATGGCAGTCCAAACCAAAACCATTACCATCGCCCACAGCCCTGATTCAGACGACGCTTTCATGTTTTACGCCCTGGCCAAGGACAAGCTACACACAGGAGGGCTGGTCGTCAAGCAGGTACTCAAGGACATTCAAAGCTTGAATGTGGACGCCATTAATGAGACCTATGAAGTTTCTGCAATTTCTTTTGCCGCATATCCGCAAGTCGCTCACAACTATGCGTTGATGCCCTGTGGCGCAAGCATTGGATTTAAATACGGTCCAATGATTGTTGCTCGTAAGCCGATGAGCAAGGACGAGCTGCAAAAAGCTAAGGTTGCCATTCCTGGAAAACTGACCACTGCCTATCTTTATCTACAGATTTATCAACCAGGTCTCGATGTGGTTGAGATGCCGTTTGATACCATTCTCGATGCCGTCAAAAATGGCGACGTCGATGCCGGTTTGATCATTCACGAAGGGCAATTGACTTACGGTCAAATGGGTCTAACCAAGATTGTTGACCTGGGTGAATGGTGGTTCGACTTAACAGGTCTTCCACTTCCTTTGGGTGGCAACATAGTGCGCAAAGACCTGGGCATGGAGACAATGAAGCATGTAACAAAGCTTCTGAAAGACGCTATCGTCTACTCGCTCGAGCATAGAGCAGAAGCATTGGAATACGCGCTCACATTTGCTCGCGACATGGACCCGAAGCTTGCCGACAAATTCGTGGGCATGTATGTCAACGAATTCACTGTCGACTACGGCGAACAAGGACGCAAGGCGTTAACCACTTTGTTTGAAATGGCCTATCAAAAAGGCATCATCAAAGAGCCAGTAACGCTCGAATTCATTTCGCTCTAAAACACTTTGTGGCAAGTGTAAGTAGATAACCCGCTGCAACTATGCCTGCAGCAATAAGATTGTCTTGCCAATGCGGCGAAAAGACAAGAATAAAGTCACGTCCTTTAACCAACGCCGAAAAGCTTGAGACGCAAAATGGTGTCAGGAAAAAGCGAAAGGTTTGCCATGCTTCAATATGTCGGCTGCCGTCT
>SBAT01000017.1 GCA_005240105.1 Chloroflexota bacterium | reverse complement strand
TGGTACATCTAAATTAAGCCTTGAAGTCCGCAATTTACGGCAATTTTTGTCAATTAGTGGGGAATAAATAGGTAGACCAGACGGGCGGAGCGGTCCTTTTATAAATTCTGTAAACTGAGTTGGGTGGCATACACATTTAATCTATGGCAATTCTTCCTACACGAGGCTATTCTCATCAAGCTTTCAATGTCTTGACTGAGGTCAAAAAAGGCAATAAGCAAGCTCTTGGCGAATTTGTTTGGCAAAATCAAGAGAGATTTTTTGCCGTTGCCTTAATTGCCACTGGTAATCCGGATCAAGCAGTAGATCTGACAATAACAGCTTTCGCCCATGCCAATCAAGCAATCGCGCGTCTAAACACAAAAGACATGCATGGTCCGGTGTGGCCGTGGTTAGCGCAATTCATCGTTGATGCTTGCGCTGAATATCATCAACAACACTCCGGTCAACCTGCTAAGGGCAGACATCCAGATCCGTCACAAGACGGCTCGGGCGATATGAACTGGCTGGAACAAGCGCATATAAGCTCTCAACGCCTGAAGAGATGTCTAGGTCTAATATCGCCGCACGAACGAAACACATTTATTCTCCGCCAGCAGCTTGGACTTACCTATGAACAAATAGGCTTCGTGCTCAATGAGGGCGTCGAAGAAGTTATGGGAGACCTGTTTAGATCAAGAGTTTTATTATTCAAATGCTTATGCCAGCGTGCATCTTGATGGAAGTGAAAAATAATGGCTTGTGAACAGTTTCGATTCCTAATACAACAACAGTTCGATATTGAACTGCCGCCACAAGACGAGAACCAATTGTCAGCGCACCTATCGCAATGCGAAACTTGTGAACGCTTTCACTTTCAGATGGATCAAATAATCAGAACAGCCGGCGATCTTGATTTACCGGATGATGCCACGCCGGAAAATCTTGAATCGCTTGCTCGCATAGTAATCCAGCAATTGCCAAAACCCAAAGGTGGTCCACTATCCTTCCTGACAAATTTATTCGCCGGCAAAAAACAAGCAAAAGAACCACCAAAACCATCCCATACACCTAAGAGTTCAAGCCGATTTCCTCACGTACGCCGCGGTCAATCAACGACCAATCAAAACGCCGCCGTTCAGGATGCCGAAGATAGCTCGCCGCCAATTGAAGATCATTCACAATCAATTAGCACAACTCTAGGCGGCCGATTTGGACGTGGCACTCCGGAAGCTTCTTCCGAACCGGAAGCGCCTCTTACTCTGGCAGACACGATTCGCCGCAAGGTGCAAGAAGAAAAACAAACCCTGCCCCCCTATCAGGACCCAAACCTTGAGGCACCGCCTGAACCGGTTTGGCCCAGTGCAAACGAAAACATTCCGCCGATGCCACAGGCAATGCCACCAGATCAGGGACAGCCTTTCCCGCAAGCAAACTTTCAAGATGACAATCGCTATGCACCTGCCGGTGGCGCCTGGGAAGAACCAGCCTGGTCGCAACCGCCACCAGTACCGACAGCTCCTCCCGAGCCACCAGTACCAAATCCTCTTGCCCCCATAGACTTAATGGGACAAACTGGCGACGCACAATCAAATGCTTGGTCAAGTAATGCCGCGCCACCGCCGCCACCCATGCCTGATGTAAGTGCGCCTAATGATCTGGAAAGAGGGCTTTGGCAAGCACAACAAGAAGCACAACCGGAATCACAACAAGAACAACCAAAGTCTTGGTCCGATGAAGCGGAGCAATTACAGACTGGTTTTTGGCAAGCATTTTCGCCGGAGGAGGGAAGTGGATTAAGCGGACCGGCAGGACAACAGGCATCAGCACAAAACGCACCACCTCCTCCACCATTGCCTACATCTCCTCTGCCGCCACCGGCTCCAATGAGCATGCCGCCGTCTCCTCCGCCTGTACCTACGCCTTCACTGCCTCCTGCGCCACCACCAGACGTAGCCAGTCAACCAGCTGCCCAAAAACAAGAGGATGTTGTTACAAGCCGCTTCGACATTCCTATTCAAGAGCGCATGGCCATGGCTCAGAGTCAAGCACCACAAGCACAACCTGCATCGCCGCCTCCTCCACCAGTTCCAGAAAATATCTTGCCAGCTGCAACAGCTGAAGCTGGGCAAAGTGAACCATCAAGCGAACCAAAATCAATTATGAGCCGCCTCTCGAGCATACTTGGGGACACACCAGGACAAACAGCAAGTCCTCAACTTATGTCCGATCAAAATGTAGACCTAGGACAGGTATCATCGAATGCTCCTATTGATGTGCCATTGCCGCAACCAGCCGCGCCGCCAGCACCTCCTGCAGCGACACCGTCTTTTGCACCGCAGCAGACTCAAGTCGCGCAGCAGCCTGCACCGCCAGCGCCCATTCCGGTGCCGGCAGCTTCTGCGCAGCCCACAGCACAGGTACAAGCTACTCAAGCACAACCTCAATCTCAACCATCTTCCGGTCTATTCAATGTTGACGAAACAACTATCGACAAAATATTTTCCGAGAACTTAGGCATAGTTGATGCCAGTGCCGCAGTCAATCCCGGACAGGCGCCAGTTGCCAGCCAAGTGCAAGCAGCTCCCCAAGCCATTCCTGTTGCACCGCCTGTGCCACAGGCTCCGGCAGCACCAATTCAGCAAGCACCTGCTCCGCCGCCTGTCCCAGCACAGGCACCACCTGCACAAGCTCCGACACAGCCAAAAGAGCCAGGATTGTTTGCCGACATGGATGACGCTGCAATAGATCAACTCTTCTCCAGCAATCTGGGAATTAGTGAGCCAAAGAGCACGCAAGTTAATGCACCGGCAATTCCTCAACCAATTCCGGCAGTTCCTCCTCTTCCGCCTCCTGTACCACAGCAGGTTGTACCGCCACCACCACCTCCTCCTCCTCCTCCTCCTCCTCAGCCAGTACAAGCTGCAGCACCACAGCCGGTAATTCCTCCTCCGGCTCCTGTTGAATCCCCGCCGGCACCAGACTTTTCTACACCGCCTGCACCGCCTCCGGCTCCTGAACCAGCAGAGATGCCTGTAGCAATAGCGCCACCAACTCCTCAAGCACCAGCTGCGCAACCAGCTCAAGGTGACGGCATTATGAATGTGACAGAATCTGATCTAGACAAATT
>SBAT01000328.1 GCA_005240105.1 Chloroflexota bacterium | reverse complement strand
CGCCAAACCGGCGCTCTCTTGCTTCTGCTTCTTCGGCATTCCTGCGTATTTCATCGCTACGAATGCGCGCCAAATAAGGATTATAGACGTACGAATTAACCACCCTGTTTCCAATAACACCCGGCATCGCGACATAAGACTCACTTATGGCGCGCTGGATATCGGCTTCGGCCTGGGCCTTTATTTGTTTAGCATTTTGCTCTGCCATGGCCAGTGCGGCTTTGCGTCGTACCTCTGCCTGTGCTTTATGCCGGTCCTTTTCGTACTCGACTTCTCGTCTAATTACATGCATAGCCCTGTTTATATCGGGATGAAAACTTATCCGTGAAGTACTAATATCCGTCTTGTCGGTGGTACCACTTTCGCCGACTGCTTCAGCAGCATCAGCCAAGTGTTGTCCTTGCTTGCTTTGTCCAGTAATTGCATCTACAGCCTGTCTGCAATAGGCGGCCATTTGTCCTTGTGGATTGAGCCTTTTACATATTTGATATTCAAGTAAAGCTTCCTGCGGTTGGTTCAACCTGGACAGCGTATTGGCCAAATAATAGTGACAGACTGAATTTGTCGGATCCAAACTGGCAGCTTGAGTCAAGAATACGACGGCATGCTTGAAGCGCCCAGAATTGTAATTCCGAACACCTTGCTCGAAAGCTGTTTCTGCCGCTACAGGATACCCGCCGAGAACGGCAAGAAAAGTGGCCAAACTTATAGCTAGTTTCTTCATTAGTTGCATTTGTAACGCTCCGGTTCCGGCTATCGCCTTCACCTTCGCTTGCCTCCGGCAACCCTTGTTCGCTCAGCAGCGTATTGCTCGGTCGCAACACTTGCTTCGCTTTCTTCTGCTTATCGACCCTAACGACGAAGCCGGTCAACTAATGTTCCCGTTTTCTCTATTGTACGCCTGCTACTGCTTTGGGCTTGTTCAGGTTGTTCAAAAGGAGGACGGCTAGTTCTTCTTTGGGGTTTAATTCAAGAGCTTTATTTACTTCTTTCACCGCTTCGTCTTTGTTGCCGCGGGCCGCCAGCGACAAGCCCAGACCGGCATGGGCAGAGGCATTGGCAGGAGCCAATTTAACAGCCTCTCCGAATGCCTGTTCAGCACCGGCAAAGTCGCCGTTCTTAGCCAAGGACAAGCCCAGTCCAATTTGGCATTCGGCATTGCCGGCAGATCTGGAAACCAACTCCTTGTACCGAGCTGCGGCAGAAGACCAGTCGCCTTTGCCCAACTCCAGAGCAGCAAGGCGCTCACTTGCCTCCATGTTGGACGGCTCAAGAACCAAGGCTTCTTTGAACAGCTTAATCGCCTCATCCAGGTTGCCTCTATCCAGCCTTATAGTGCCCATTGCAATAAATGGCAAGGGCGACTTCGGCGCTTCCTCGCACAACTGTTTCAGCAGGGCAAGTCCTTCATTTTGGCGACCGCGTTTAGCCAGGGCAATTCCTTGACCAACTTTGGCTTCCAAACAAGTAGTATCCAGGGTTTCTGCGCACTTGTACGAACGATATGATTCCGACCAGTCGCCTGTACGCGCTTGTGCCCAACCAAGATTTACATAAGCCACTGCATCGGAACCATTGCGCCTAATTGCCTTTTTCTCTTCACGAATTTCTCCGGCAAAATCACCCAGACTTCCCAGAATTACGCCAAGGTTTCCGTGGGCAATACTATTTTCCGGATCAAGCTTGATCGCTGCTTCAGTCTCTTCTTTGGCTTTCATCAGATCGCCACGCTTATAGTATGTCCAAGCTAACTTCAAGCGAGCCTGCACATTCTTATCGTCGGCACTAACCTGAGCCTGGGCCTCGTTCAAAGACTTATCTAAAGTAACTTGATCTTCTGTTGCCGGCTTAGCTGAAGCACAGCTCGTCATTCTCAGATTCTCTACTGCCGCAACCGGCTTGGCAATTTTTGCATCGCGCTCTGCATCAAGGACGGATTTTCTTTCCATTATTGCTGTCAGATTCGATTTGGCAGCCGTATTATCGGGGTTTATAGCTATAGCCTTTTCCGCTGCAGCCTGTGCTTCATCGAGCTTGTCTTGCTTGTTCAACACCCAGGCAAGTTCAATGTAAGCATCGCTATAGTCTTGCTTCAATAAAATCGCCGTGTTCAAAGCATTGATTGCTTTGTCATAATTACCCAAATGCGCACAAACCACGCCCAAATTGTAATGACCGACTGAGTTATTCACATTTGCAGCTATTGCTTTTTCAAATTGCTTTTCGGCACTTTGCCAGTCGCCTTGCTGTGCAAGTTTCTCACCCAGCGCAATTAAATTAACCGGAACAACAGGAACTTGCATTGCCACACGTGGTCTTTGATATCGCCTGGCGGTTCTCTTGTATTGAGTGGCCGCTTCCAGACAACCACAATTAACCAATGTCGCCAAAGCCAGCGAAACAGGAAGCGCAAAATAAACTTTGTTAGCCATAATGGGGTCCTCAATTGCCAAATGCTTGGCAGGCGGTTGCACTAAGTACACACTAGATACTCTGGATTATTTTAGTTCTCTTGGCAAAAATATCTTCTACTTACAACAATATATTTCTAAAGCTTTCCCTTACAATTAGTAACTCCTGCTAATGTTCCGACCGTAACACCCGAAATTAATGATGCCAGTAACAGCAAAGCCAATTGCCAATATCTGCCGAATGGTCTTAGTCGCAACTATTTGCGGATTGACTATGGCAGCATACGCCCAAGAACCAATTGACAGCGAAAGTCAGACAACAGTTATTCAACCGCCACCTGTTCCTGATCGCTCAGTTTTACCAGTGCTCAAAGAAGAGGAATCATTGCCACCTAGAGGTACAGGAATTCCAAAGCCACCACTTGCTTGGCGGGCAAGCATAAGCAAGAGGAACAAAATAGCCTCAACTGCATTTGCTATGCCTGCTCTTGCCCCGCCGATGCCTCAACGATTTTTTTCCAATCCGCGCGCTAATGCTAAACGTGTCTACTTAAGCAGCAAGGATGACGCCTTTTTTGCTCTGCTTTCCACCTGTCCAAACAAGGGACTAATGGTCCTTTTCATGGACAGCATTGGCGGCAGACTAGTGACTGGAATTAATTCATCAACAATTTCATTCCACGTAAGGCCTTTGCCTGGCAATCGCGCCACCATAGAAGCCGTTGTTGAACGTGGCGATCCGCGGGCGCTTAACTATGTGTTAGATGACTTGTTGTTATCTGTTGGATCGAGCCTGGCAAACGGGGGCGCATTTTAGTGTCTAAATTGCTGGGCATTACGGGCACGATAGGCTCAGGAAAATCGACAGTTGGTCAAATGCTTAAGACAAGAGGCATAACTGTTGTGGATACGGATGCTCTTGTACATGATTTGCTGACTAACTCACAGGTCGTAAAAGACAAGGTACTGGACCGTTTTTCTACTCTTGACCGTGCCCAATTGGCAGATATTGTCTTCAACAACAAACAAGCCAAACAAGATCTAGAAGCCATTCTTCACCCGGAAGCAATTGTCGCTTGCCGCAAAACTGCCGAGGAATTTGCGGATCAGCCTGTGATTGCCTTTCTAGTACCATTGCTATTTGAAGCCAATCTCGAAGACGAATACGATCAAATCTGGACAGTAGTTATAGAAGAGCAGGAACTTCGCACAAGACTTAAGAAGAGAAACAACTTTACGGATATTGAAATAGATATCCGGTTGGCGAACCAATTTACGCAAGGCGTAAAATCTGCCAAAGCTCATTACACAATCGATAATTCGGGATCTCTGGAAGAGACGGAAAAACAGGTCGAACGGCTTCTTAACCAGTTACTCGCCTAGAAATTGTTGGCGGTAATCTTTCCAGGCTTCAACTAAGTGGTTTTCGGAAAGCTCCATGGCCGGCTCAAAGGGCAAATCAATGCGTTGCTTTGAGGGCGAGCCACTAGCATCGTATTCGGTCACGAAAGACTCTTGTGTTCCAATCTCATAGATAACTGCCGGCACCCAATTACCGTCCTTTAGCACTTCTAGCTTTCTCTCGAATTTGCGTCCTTCTCGATCTTTAGGTGTTAGAACAACACGGCACACTGGATCAAAATCATGTACCTTCACACCGCGGCGTGAAGGATTAGAAAAGCCTTCGCTTGATATTGGCAATGGTGCTTTACTTGAAATGTTTGGCGTTTGTGTTTTTGCAGCAGAAGACAAACCGGCTGCTTTTAATACCGTGCTGATGACCTCGTTTTCAAACGGTTCACTTGGTGTTTCAACAGGCTTCGCTTCTTTCTCAGGAATGAATCCTGTTGTCCGCCGACGGCGCAGTGGACGCCCGGCGGGTCCTTCTTTTTCTTCCGGTGTCGAGTCAGCAGGAATTTCCGCTGCACTTTCAGTTTCCACAAATGCATAAAAACAGGGAGGGGGACAGACGCTTTCGTTTTGTCTAACCAGACGTCTACACTTTGGACATTCACGACTAACCATCTCAAATGGCTGCCCGGTGCTGGGGCTATTGCCCTGTTTGAATTCCTTGATTTCTTGAGCAGTTGGCAGGACTAATTTCTGGTACGACTTCAAGCGGACCGTTTTTTCGCCTTTGTTATCGTCAACGACAGGCAAGTTATTTTTGCGGGCAATTAATTCCCACAACGACTCATCAAACAAGTTGCGTGCGGCAAATTTGCGAATAGATTCACCATAGCGAACTGTTTTTGCTGCTTGCTGAGCTGGTTCTTTACTGTCTTTGCCTTCCATACCTAGTTGGGTGCGAATACTTTGTCGCTGTGCGGCAGTAAATGCTTCAGCGGCAAATGTGTCGTCAACACCACCAACTGTGGCTGTTCCTGGAGTTTGGCCAAAACCAAACTTATCAAACAGAGAGCTGTGCCCTGGTTCCTGTCCGGCAATAAAGTTTTGCCAGAAGGCTAATTCTTCCTCTGGACTACTGAAATCTCGGTATTGGAACTGCAGATACGGTCCTTTAAATGTCTTCACTTCATTCGGTGTCGGCAATACCAATTCCATATCCGGGCGTATGCTGATTATGTATAACTTACCGACAACTTTGGCTGGTATGCGATCGGTGTTCAAGTTGTAAATCAAAGTAGCAGCAGTCTTACTCTTTAACTGGGTTTCGGCAATCATTTCCAGGGTGTCGCCCTGCTTCGCCTTGTATTGGCGTCTGGCTTCCTTTTCGTCTTGCTTTTTCTTGTCATCGCCGTCGTCATCTTTGCCTTCGGTGATGTCGGCAGTAGTGGTACGACCACCAAGGGACGCTGCAATTGCCGCTTCCATTGCCAGACGGCGGGCGGCATCATCCTTGTCGTCCTCTGGCTTTTTCTTTGGTCCTTGTTCGCGTTCGGCAAGTTCTTTTTGTTCGGCAGTCAAAGGATCTTTTTGTTGCCCAAATTGATTTGGCTGGTTTTTGGCAGTCGACGCTGTTTGATCGGCTGCATGTTGTTGCGCAGCCAGGGCATCCGCTCTGGCTCCCGCGTCCTTGAGGATTTGTCCTTCGACTTTACCGACGCCCAACGCATCTTGTTGTGTTGGAGGAACTTTTAATTG
>SBAT01000096.1 GCA_005240105.1 Chloroflexota bacterium | reverse complement strand
TTCTTACTGTCTGGTCGATTTCGGCGGGCGGATATGGACTTGCTTACAGCATCTGCGGCAATGCTCTTAGTCTTGCCGGCATGATCAGTCGGGGGCAGCTCGATGCCTGGATGTTATATCCACGTGCTCTGCTGTCTCACATTCTAGTCGGTCGGATGAGCGCAACTGCGTGCGGTGATATCTTGTTTGCCGTGATTATCTATGGATTTTTTGTCAAGCCGGATCTGGTGCATTTTCTGTGGTTCTGTGTGTTGGTCGTTTCAGCCGCTATTGTCTTTGTTGGCTTCAGTGTGTTGACCAGCTGCTTGAGCTTTTTCGTCGGCAATGCCGAAGGTCTTGCTGAGACATCACGCTTTGCGCTGGTAACTTTCAGCACCTATCCTGCCTCACTTTTTGAGGGAGGGCTTAAACTCTTGCTCTACACGGTGATACCAGCCGGGCTTGTGAGTTATTTGCCCGCTGAAGCGCTGCGCACCTTGTCCATCGAGACCACGCTCATGTGCTTTGTCGGGTCGTTGTCCGTCTTGGCTGTCGGAGTCGGCGTCTTCTACTGGGGACTCAGGCGCTACGAGTCAGGCAACTTGATGGAGATGCGCGGGTAAGCGCGTTTTGTCATTCCGAGCACAGCGAGGAATCTGCCGCGTCGATTCCTTGTCCTTGTTTATCAATAGGAGCAAGGATATCTGCGGTAGATTCCTCGGCAAGCCTCGGAATGACAAACGGTTTTATGTCACAATGACAAATGGCACGGTGGGATATAATTAGGCACTGAATGGACAAATTCTTAATAACTCTACTCGCCTGGCTTGTCTGCACTGCGTCATTCGCCGCAGCACCGGCTAAGAATGATAATAAGTCCGATCTGGATCACTATATGCGCTCCGTTACCTCGAAGGTGCGCAAGAATTGGACGCCTCACCGTACCAGTGAGCCGCTGAAGATACGGGTAACGTGGCAACAGCGCAGGGATGGTTCTGTCTCCAACGTGCATGTGCTAAATCCAGGCCAAACGTCCTCTAATGAGAAAGAGGCAATTGCCGCAGTGCTCAAGAGTGCGCCATTTGCACCGCTTCCACCTAAAAGTCCTGAGTCTGTAGCTATTGAGCTGCACCTTGAAACCACTCCTGTACTTAAAATGACAGTACAAAAAGCTGTAGCGACGTATGGTTCTGCCGCAAGAGACTTGCTTCGTGATCGTTGCAAGTCGGCAGGAATTACGTATCCACCTAAGCGTTTGACGCTGATTGGTTTGAAGCAAGAAAAGATGTTGTTGTTGTTTGGTGGCAACGATCAGATGAAGTTAATTGGGGAGTTCCCGCTTGTTAGCTATAGCGGCACTCTTGGGCCAAAACTTAAACAAGGCGATCTGCAGATTCCGGAAGGCATCTACCGCATCACTCACCTTGACTCTTACAACATGTTGTCGCTGGCTGTTAATTATCCAAATGAACTGGATAAATTAAATGCTGTAGCTGATCATCGCACAAAGCTTGGCAGCGACATCCTTGTGCATGGCGGCTCACTGTCTACAGGTTGTCTAGTCATTTCAAATGAAGATATGGAACAAGTTTTTGTTGCCGTTTACGATGTTGGTTGCAATAACACCAAGCTGATCATTGCACCGTGTGACTTGCGCAAGAACAAGCCTGCGATTGATTTGAGTAAACAGCCCAAATGGGTGCCTAATCTCTACAAGTCAATTCGAGAGCGTATGTTGCACTATCCACTGTAGAGTGCCATCGGCACTTGGCTACGTCTGCATCCAACCGTAGTATCCTTATCAAAGGTGTCGGTTGTAAATGGAGGTGGTGCTGTGTCCTGGAGATGGAAGCTTAGCGTTCTGTTGGTGTTAATTGCCGGTTTTTCAACCCTGATTTTCATGGGACACGAGACGAGCAATCAAGCCCCGCCCGTCCCCGAACAAGTAGTTGACTCCAAGGGTAATCGTCTCTTTAGTGGTGCGGACATCATGGCCGGACAGTCCGTGTTCCAAAAATATGGACTGATGGATGTCGGGTCTTTTTTCGGGCATGGTGCGTATAACGGACCGGACTTTACTGCTGATTATTTGCATCGCGAGAGCGTCATTGCACTCGATCACATGTCTCAGCAACGGTTCAAAAAACCATATGCGGAGTTAGAGGTCGGTGAGCAAGGAGATCTTGTAGAAACTCTTCACCGCGAACTAAAAGACAATAAATACGATGCCCAGACTAAAACATTGACTTGGACCGACAACCAGGTCGAGGCCTATCGACAGCTGCAACCATACTATGACACCGAATTCAGTGCTGAACGTGAGCTGCGCTTGCCGGTAGGTTATATCAATGATCCCGTTGAGCGCCTGCAACTAAGCCGGTTCTTTGCTTGGGGTGCGTGGGTTTGCTCAACCAATAGACCAGGCAAGCACTATACCTTCACAAATAATTGGCCACCGGACGGACTTGCAGGCAACTATCCCAATTGGCAAATTTTCTTTTGGAGCGCAATGAGCTTGATCATGCTGGTTGGCGGCATAGGCCTTACACAATTTCTGATGAGCGCATTTCCAGGACTTGGCTGGGCGCCGGACGGTGGCGGCATGAAGGATAATGTCAAATCGTTTAAGCCTTACAGGTCTCAGACATCGCTTTATCCATACTTTGCTGTTGTTGCTTTGCTGTTTCTTTTTCAGACCGCTTTTGGTGTAGTGACAGCGCACTATATAGTTGAAAACGGATTTTACGGTTTTGACATTCGCGATATCTTTCCTTACAGCATCACGCGCAGT
>SBAT01000026.1 GCA_005240105.1 Chloroflexota bacterium | reverse complement strand
GCTTAAGCCGAGTGAACTCATTGCCCTGACATTGGATAAGGCTTTGCAGTACCCGCAAGTAATTGAGTGGGCGGAAATTTTTGCCGAGCATATAGGACTGCAGAAATTCTGGGCCAACACACCGGCAAATATCAATGCCGATCGTGAAGTGTCCTTGATGGTCTTGCAATATTGGGCTCATGGAACTCTAGCTGGAATTGCCGAAGAAGACATTTGGTTGAAGGCTGATGCTTTGCGTCGTGCTTATGTTGACCGCAAAACAGAAGGTCTGTCCACGCACGAAGTGGCAATGGGTCAGTTAGCCGACAACTTGCGCGGCAAGGGCTGTCTAGCTGCTTGCGGCGTAGCTTACGTTATTGATAGTTTGGAAGGGATTCAGGAAGCGGCAAAAATTGAAGCCTTAGCTGCTAAAGCTGCTATGGGCATGGGGCTTAATACCTCGAGCCTGCGCCCGTGGTCTTCAGTCATTAGCAATGGTGCTGCTGCTTCTGGTCCGGATCGTTTCTACGAAAAAACAATTGCCAAAGCCGTGGAAGCGGTTGCCCAAGGAGGCCGCCGTGGCGGAGCCTTAATTGAATTGCGCAACTCCGACCATCCGGATATCTTATTCTTCATTGATAAGAAGAAGCTCATTCCGCCTCCATCTCTTTCTCAAATCTACAAGCAAGTATTAGCTGAGACTCGTCAGAAGCCCGGTCAAAGTGTTTTTGATCATAAGCGTCAGACAATTGCTGAAGCAGAGAGACGTTATGGTCAGCTCTATGCTCAATATATTGAGCGGCAGAATTACTTAAAGAACACCAACGTCACAGTCCTGGCTATGCCGGGTTTTATGGAAGCCGTGAAGGAAAAACGCTTCTATCAAGCAACATTTGCCCAAAAGCCTTGGACTGGTCATCTCTATGATCCGCGCCGTGTAACCATGGACTCAAAGACCGGCATGCCGAAGGTCAACAGGCTAACCAAGGAGCCTGTCTTCGAAGAGTACGCAGTTGATCTGGATAAATATCCGGAAGCGCTGGATGCTGCCCGCTCGATGGACAATGCTGCCGTGCTTGTAACGGACAGACAGGTGAGGGTAAATGGTTACTTCTACGCTCCGGATGTTTTCCAACGTGTCATTGAAGGAATGCGCGATTCAGGTGAGCCTGGCTTAGCGTTCTACGAAACAGTTAATGAAGGTAATGCAAACCCACATGCTTATGACTTGAACACATGCAACCCGTGTGGCGAGCAATTCTTGCCGGCCGGTCCTGGAAAAGACGGTCGCACTTACATGGGTAATTGCAATCTTTCTTCCTTGCATGCCGCTCACAAAGACTTCTTCCATGCTGACGGCACATACAACCATCAAGCGATGATGTCCGCTGTAAAAGTGCAGCAGCATTTTATGGATAACGTAACCGATGTGAGTTGGTATCCAATCGCCGCCCAAAATATGACCGCTCGCCTCGAGCGTCGTAACGGTGGTGGTTTTGCCGGTATTGCAGAATTCCTTTCTCGTTTGGAATTGGAATTTGGCAGCCCGGAAGCACTGGATGCCACCTGCGAATTATTTGCCAACTATACAAAGGCCTCTGTGGAAGCTTCGCAGGCACTTGCTTCTGAGCGTGGAGTTTATCCACTCTGGCAGGGCAGCCGCTTCGAGAAGAAGGGTCTGCGCGTGCGCAACTCTTGCATGACCAACAATGCTCCTACAGGAACTCTAGCTCAAGCATTGCAGACAAGCTGGGGCGTAGATCCACATAACGGCATTGTTTTCTCTCGCAAAGTCCGTTCGCGTTATGTTGACTTTGTTGCTCCTGGCTTTAGAGAGTTGATGCAGAAGTACAATGCTTGGCCGGCAACGGAAGAAGCGCAGACTGCATTAATGCAGAAAATTCGTGCCAATCACAAGTCATGCCGCGGTATTCACGAAGTGCCGGAAGCTGTACAAAAGGCATTTCCAGTAAGAGTAGAAGTCGAGCCGGAAGCCTATATCCGTCATTTGGCTGCTATTCACAAGGGCGCAGCTTCTTGTCCGGAGGCTTTCAATTCCGTCTCCAACACTTGCTCTATTCCGTTGGATAGTAGCGAACAAGCTGTCTATGACGCGACCATGTTAGCCTGGCAGTTGGGCGTCAAGGACATTACCTTTTATCCGGATGGCAGCCGTTTGAGCCAGCCAGTAGAGAAGATTGCCAAAGAAGATTACGCTCAAGAATCAGATATCTTGAGCTTGATTGGACACCAGGAAAAGCGTCTGATCAACACTGAGGAAACCAACGGACTTAACTACAAAGTACGTGTTGGTTCAGAAACTGGCGGATCGACCTTGCATGTCAGCTTGAACCACGAAGTTAGCCACCCAGGTGAATTGATTGAAGTCTATGCACGCATGGGCAAACCAGGGGCTATCGAATCTGGTCTGTTTGAAGCTGTCGGACGTCTGGCGTCAGCTTTCCTCCAGTATGCTGCCCAGTTTGGCGAAGATGAGAGATGCAAGGCTGAAGAGTCGATAGTGAAGCAACTGGTAAATATCCAGTCGGGTTATCCGGCATTCCATAAATTTCCTGATGAAGAAAAGGCAGTTGTCGTGCAGTCTCCTTGCGATGGATTGGCCAAAGCCATTCAACGCTACCGCCGCAATTTCAACGCCAGGCAGGAAAACTTCAATGTTTTGCTCAAGACCATAGCGAAAGTGGAGCCACCCAAGGCTGAGTCTGGTAATGAGTCATTGCTAGCCTCGCCAACCGCTACTAGCGTGGCGGCTTGCGGCAAGTGTGGTACTCAAGACTGGCTGAAGATAGACGGTTGCATGGTTTGCCAGGGCTGTGGCTATTCCAAGTGCGGGTAGATTAAGGGTAGTTTAAGAATTGCACCCAAAAGTGCTCTTGGCTTTCACGCTTTCTACACAACTCCCACCTATAATTAAGTTAAGGAGCGCAGTTTGACGGGGTAGGTCAGACGGTGAATTCCTTGGCATGGTGGTAGGTCCAGTGTTTAAACCCCTAAAGATTTTACTAGTCCTGTTGGTTAGCCTGCAGCTTTGTGGGTTTTCCAACTATGCTTTAGCCCAAAGTGCTGATGAAAGCGCTTCGCAAGCCGAAGCCACAGCCGAAGCGGCCGCCGGTTCGGCTGCTGTTAGTGCAGTAGCCTCCATGGCAGCGGCTGCTACGCCAATAACTCTGGATCTGTCCTCAACTCAGGCACAATTTACTGCGGCAACCGCCGGTGTGACCCAGGCGGTTAGTATTATGGTCGGTGAGTCCAGTCGAGTTGTTCAGGCAGCTGATCTGGTCACCGCTGCTGAATTAGTGGCTGTCTCGCAAATGGCCAATTCAGGCGCCCAAGCACTGCAGTTGAGTGCGCTGGGTGCAGCTGTGGGTGGTGGGTTTTCGCTTACTCCAAGCTTGGCCGGCATGATCAATGATCTGGTTATTCCGACAGATGTGCACATGATGCATGATTTTTCTTCAGTCAGTGCTCTTAGCCTGGCAGGATCGTTTACAAACGCCGGTACGCTGACGGCTTTTAGCAGCAACCCACAGGTGAATAATGCTGTGATTAGCGCTCTCAATATCTACAACCAGCCCGGTGCCTTAATTACTTCCATATTGCCTGCCAGCATGCAGATGCCCAATGTCGGTGTCTTGAACCTCAACCTTAATGCCATTAACAACATCGTCAACAACGGTGCCATAACAAGTTCCGGCGCCTTAACAATGACAGCCGGAGGCTCCATAACCAATGCCACCGTCCCTGGTGGCGTGACTGCTATGTTGCAGGCTATGAGCAGCGTTAATTTGAACGCTTCTAACGTAATTAACAGCGGCTTAATTTCCGCTATGACGGGCAATATCAATATTGCTTCACAAATGGCATCCAGTCTGGCAGTCAATAATGCAAGCGGAGTTTTATCAGCGCTTAACGGCAGCATCAATATTGGCAATATATTGAACACAGCAAAGGTAAGCACCGCGCTTACCGGCGGGGACGTTTTTGCCAATGAACTGAATTTGTATTCCGGCGATGGCGCAGCCAGCGTCAATGTCGGAAAATTGACGGCTTTGACAAATATCTATGGTGGATCGGCTTATGTGGTTGCTGCAACCGATAATTTGCGCATCGGTAACATGGTTGTCACCGGTGACCCACTGCTCGTCAACACAGCAGGCGACGCCACCATTAGTACGCCATATAACTCAGCCCCTGGTCAGCCATTGACCATAGTCGCTCAGAAAAACATTGTCACTGCCGTCGGTGCAGGGCAAGTGCAGACTTTGAACGCAGCTGGATCCGGTGGCGATATTCTGATGGTTGCTGGAGCACAAGTTGCTTTGAATGGTGCCAATTATGAAATTACCGGCGGCTCAAGTTTTGGTGGCAAAATTGATTTGGTCACCGGCACACCAATTACGTCGCTCAGCTCAGCCAGCACTGGCGGTGGTGGTAACGGCGGCAAGATTACGCTTGTTGCTTATAAAGGAAGCGTTGGCGACAGCGGAACTATTAGCACACCTGTTGGTGTATCGATAACCTCAGCTGGCAATGGTGCCGGCAGCGCTGGCGATATCCTCATGGTTGCAGGCGCGGACACCAGTGTCACCTCAATTAGCATCGGCGTAATTAGTAATGCAGCCGGTGCTCAAGGTACAGGCAATATCAAGCTCTATACATCTACTCCGACAATATCTAACAGTGCAGCTACATGTTCTCCATGTGTCAGGTTTGATGCTGCAACTGGTCTAGTGCAGGCGGATTCAGGTAGTTTTGATGCAACGCGTGACGGCTCTTTAAACGTTGTCGCTCAACCAGGTTCAATTTCAACGCGGAACCTGACGGCGCGAGCTTCGACAATTGACATAGTTGCCGGACTAAATGCGACAATTGGCACAGCTGGAACGGTTATCACCAACAACGGCACGGCCGGTGGACAGAATGGTGGCACGGTTAGCATTATCACAAGTAGCGCCACCGCCTTTACAATCGGCTCGGCAGTTACAAATGGAACGGCTGGTATTATTAGTGCTACTGCTAGCGGCGCAGGCTCGGCAGGTAGTGTAAGCATTGCAAACCAGGGCACAGGCGGTATTGCCGTAGCCGTAAACATCACTGCCAACAATGGCACCGGTGCCACGGGTAGTATCTCACTTACCGCTTCAGGCACAGGAACAATTACGCGGACAGCCGGTTCATTGAACACAGGCACGCTGAATCTTACTTCCGGCTCCGGTGATATTGGCTTATTGGCGACACCTATTGTTATGTCGGCAGCCGCGCTTACCCTAAATACAACCGGTAGCGCTTTTGCCAGCGAAGCAGGTGCGATTACTCTCAACACATCTAATATTGGCGGAACGTTATCATTAGTGACAACAGGAGCCGGAACGATAACTCTTACAGGTCCGGTTACGGCAAATATTCTGACTGTATCGGCAAACAGCGGCAGCAATATTGCTGTAGCTGGATCGATGACAGCTAATGGCGGTATTACGCTGACAACAGCTGGAGCTGGAACAAAGACAGGAGCTGGAACACTAAACTCGACAGGCTTGTTGACCATTAATTCCGGAACCGGAGCATCGACCTTAAATACGGCTGTCGGACAAGTGACATCTACAACTGCAAACGGTGGAGTGACGCTCACACAGACTGGTCACATTCAAGTCAATGCGGTCAGCAACGGCAGTGGTGTGTTTTCTGTCACCACAGACAGTGGCAGCAATATAACAGTAACGGACAATGTGACGGCTAATGGTGGCATAACTTTGAATACCAATGCTGCCGGCACAGGCGTTGTAAGCCGTACGGGAACAGTTACCTTGTCTTCTACAGGCACCGTCGCCTTAACAGGCGGTTCCGGTGGCATTGGTTCAATTTTGTCGCCAATGTTGACTGCTGCCGGAACAGTCACCTTGAATAGCGGTGCAGATGCCTACGTTAGCGAAACCAATGCAGTTACTCTAGGTGCTTCGACTGTCACCGGGATATTGGAACTTACGACTGGCAGTGGTGGCAACATCACCTACAATGCCAATTCGTCTGCCGGGACAATGACACTCACAGCAGGCGGTTCCGGTCAAATTATTCGTTCCGGCAACTTCAGACTAACAGGCACAACAGTTAATTTAAATTCAACGTCAGGTGATATTGGCGCTTCGGGAACACTTATTCGAACGACGGCCGGTAATCTCAATATTGGTACCACAGGCAGTGCTTATGTGAACGATGCAGATGCCGTCACTATTGATTCTGGTTCCGTTAGCGGGGCATTGACAGTCACTACAAATTCCAACGGTGCCATAACCATCGGCAACAACTTGTCTGCTGTTACGACATTAACCCTGACGGCCAATGGCAGCGGCACAATTACAAGATCGGGTAATTTTACCCTAACTGGTGATACGATCAGTCTAACTTCCACCTCCGGTGCAATTGGTTCCGGTGGAACGCCGATACAAACAACTGCCGGGACATTGACCTTAAGTTCGACCGGCGGAGCCTTTGTAAATGAAACGAATAGCGTTATTCTCGGCGCGTCGACAGTAACCGGTAATACTTTGCAGTTAGTAACTGCCAATAATGGCTCAATTACAGTAGGAGCCAACTCAACTGCTGGAACAATGACCTTAACCGCTAATGGAACAGGCATAATCGATAGATCCGGTGCTTTTACTCTGACTTCAACCGGCAATACAAATTTGACTTCTGGCTCAGGTGAAATTGGTTCATTGGCAACACCGATGCTAACAACTGCAGCGACGGTAACGCTTAACACAACCAATAACGCTTATGTCAATGAGACCAACGGCGTTAATTTAGGAACATCTACAGTTGGCGGAGTCCTGCAACTGGTAACAGCTGGATCTAATTCAATTGTCGTAACTGGTGATGCATCAGCTGCGACAATGAACCTTACAGCAGGCGGTGCAGGAACAATCACGCGCACAGGTAGTGTGACGCTTACAGGAACAACGGTTAATCTCGTGTCTACATCAGGTGCCATCGGTACCAGTGGCACACCGATACTTACCGCAGCTGGAACTCTAACACTGAACACAACAGGCGGTGCTTTTGCCAGCAATGACGGCAGTGTTATTGTTGGATCTTCAACAGTTACGGGCAATACATTGCAGATAGTGACGACTGCTGACGGCTCCATAACAGTGGGCGCTAACCTGTCGGCGACAACCATAACACTAAATGCTAATGGAGCCGGCATTATCGAGCGCTCTAGTGCATTCACCCTCACGTCGACTGGCAACACAAACCTAACATCTGGTTCTGGCGACATTGGCTCCCTTGCGGCGCCAATGCTAACGACAGCTGGTACGGTGACATTGAATACTGGTAGCAATGCTTACGTAAATGAGACAGATGCGGTGACTTTAGGGGCATCGGTTGTAACTGGAACACTAAACCTCACAACTAGCAGCAACGGCAGCATTACCTATAATGCCAATTCGTCAGCCGGAACGATGAATCTGACAGCTGACGGCAATGGCGCAATTATTAGATCCGGTAACTTCAGACTGACAGCAACAACAGCCAATTTAACTTCCGGATCGGGCGATATCGGAGTGGTCGCTACACGCATACAGACGACAGCTGGTTCAGTGACGATAAACACTGCCGGCAGTGCATTCCTTAACGATGCTGATGGCGTAACAATCAATACATCTAATGTAACAGGGACACTGAGTCTGACAACGAACGCCGCTGGCACAGTGTCAATTGGCGGTACGCTCACAACAGGTACTCTCAGTCTAACAACAGCAGCCAACAGCGCCATATCCATTGATGCCAATGCTAGCGCGACAGGGACAGTGACCTTGACAGCAAATGGTTCTGGCACAATTGATAGAACCGGTAATTTTACCTTAACTGGTTCGACAGTTAGTTTAGTGTCAACATCTGGGGCCATTGGTTCCAGTGGAACACCGATACAGACAACAGCTGGTACATTGACTCTAAGTTCAACAGGTGGTGCCTTTGTCAATGAAACGGATAGTGTAATTCTTGGTGCTTCAACTGTAACCGGTAATACTCTGCAAGTAGCGACGGCTAATGATGGATCAATTACTGTGGGCGCAAGTTCATCAGCTGGAACTATGAATCTCACTGCCCATGGTGCAGGCGTAATTGATCGTTCCGGGGCGTTTACACTAACCTCCACAGGCAACACAAACCTGACATCCGGTTCTGGTGACATCGGTTCAGTGGGTACACCGATGCTAACGACGGCAGCGACGGTGACACTGAACACAACCGGTAACGCTTATGTCAATGAAACCAACGGTGTTAATTTAGGAACGTCTACAGTTGGTGGAGTGCTGCAACTGGTTACAGCAGGAGCCAATTCAATAGTAATTACTGGTGATGCATCAGCTGGGACAATGAACCTCACAGCAGGTGGTGCAGGAACAATTACGCGCTCCGGTGGCGTGACGTTAACAGGAACAACTGTCAATCTATCCTCAACATCAGGTGCTATCGGCACGAGCGGCACGCCGATATTAACCGCAGCCGGAACACTTACACTGGCTACATCAGGTGGTGCATTTATAAGTGAATCCGACAGTGTTAACTTGGGAGCTTCGACAGTTACCGGCAATACACTGCAGTTAGTAACTGGTGGCAATGGTTCAATTACTGTAGTGGCTAATTCAACAGCCGGTACGATGACGTTGAACGCTAACGGCTCGGGGGTAATTTCCCGCTCCGGCAATTTCACATTGACAGGAACGACGGCTGTTAACCTGACGTCCGGTTCGGGTGATATCGGTTCAGATGGTACACCCATGTTAACTGCGGCTGGCACACTGACTGCGAATACAACAGGCAGCGCTTATGCCAATGAAACGGATGCAGTAACTTTAGGTGCATCAACTATTGGCGGCACGTTGCGCCTAGTCACCGACAATAATGGAAACATTACCTACAGTGCCAATTCATCGGCTACAACGATGACGCTGACTGCTGGTGGGAGCGGCAATATCATACGCTCTGGTGGTGTCAGGCTGACTGCGACAACAATCAATTTGACGTCCGGCTCGGGAGACATCGGCGCTGTCGCAACACTAATTCAAACAACAGCTGGTTCGCTTAATATAGGCACAACCGGTAGTGCCTTCGTCAATGACAATGATGCAGTAACCATAGACAGTGCCTCAGTCGGTGGTGCACTAACAATAACGACTAACTCAAATGGTGCAATTACTATTGGTTCCAATATGTCCGCAGGAACAACGCTTACGTTGAATGCTAACGGTTCAGGCATTGTCACTAGATCCGGCAATTTCACCTTAACTGGTGGCACGGTAAGCCTGGTTTCAGGCTCAGGTGCCATTGGTTCAAGTGTAGCCCCGATACAAACTACTGCCGGGACACTGACATTGGCATCAACCGGTGGTGCTTTTGTTAATGAGACAGACAGCGTCATCTTGGGTGCATCGACAGTTACCGGCAATACCTTGCAGGTAGTAACGGACAATGACGGCTCAATTACCGTCGGGGCAAATTCCTCAGCCGGTACGATGAACCTGACTGCTGATGGTGCAGGCATTATTGATCGTTCCGGAGCATTTACCTTGACCTCGACAGGTAATGTCAATTTGGTGTCCGGTTCAGGTGATATTGGATCGCTTGCCACGCCAATGCTAACCAGTGCGGTTACCGTAACCCTGAATTCAACAGGTAGTGCGTATGTTAATGAAGCCACAGGAGTAAATCTGGGAGCTTCAACAATTGGAGGCACCTTGCAATTGGTAACGTCTGCAAATGGTGCCATAGCAATTACGGCAGATTCTTCCGCTACTACGATGAACCTAACAGCTAACGGTTCGGGGACAATTACACGCACAGGTGCTGTGACGTTGACAGCGACAACAGTCAATCTGGTATCGACATCAGGAGCAATTGGTACTACCGGGACGCCAATACAGACGGCAACAGGCACTTTGACGCTCAATACAACTGGTGGTGCCTTTGTCAATGAAGCGGACAGCGTAATTTTAGGAGCATCGACAGTTACAGGCAGCACTCTAAGGGTTGTAACGGATAACGATGGCTCAATCACGGTAGGCGCCAATTCTTCTGCTGCCACAATTACATTGACTGCTGATGGCGCAGGCGTTATAGATCGTTCCGGTGCATTTACCCTAACCTCAACCGGCACGACTAATTTAACTTCTGGTTCCGGCGATATTGGATCGCTGGCAACACCAATGTTAACCAGCGCTGCGACCATTACGTTAAATTCCACAGGCAGCGCCTACGTTGACGAAGCCAACGGTGTAACGCTTGGAGCGTCTGTAATTGGTGGTAACTTGCAGCTTGTAACAGCTGCCAATGGCGGCATTATTTATAATGCCAACTCATCGGCGACAACCATGACTCTGACGGCTGATGGTTCAGGAACTATTACGCGCAGTGGTGCAGCTGTAAGGCTAACTGCAACAACGTTGAATCTGTCGTCAGGTTCCGGTGACATTGGTGCTGCAGCGACGCTTATCCAGTCAACTGCGGATTTTCTCAATATCGGTACTACTGGTAGTGCTTTTATTAATGACGCTAATGATGTTACGGTTAGCTCGGCAGGTGTTGGCGGTGCTCTGACAATTACGACGAACTCTAATGGAGCCATTGTGATTGGTGATAGTCTAACGGCCGGCACAACTATGACATTGAACCCGAATGGTTCCGGCACAATTACTCGTTCAGGTAATTTTACGCTCACTGCGTCAACGGTGAATATGAATTCCGGCTCGGGAGCGATTGGAACACTGGTTGCACCAATTCAAACTACTGCTGGGACCTTGTTGTTGGATACAACCGGCAGTGCCTTCGTTAATGAGACCAATAGCGTTATTCTTGGTACCAGTGCAGTAACAGGCACTTTGCAGCTTCAAACAGCCAGTGGCGGTTCAATCACAATTGGTGCAAACTCCAGTGCCGGTACTATGAACCTGACTGCCGACGGAGCTGGTCTAATTGACCGTTCCGGTGCATTCACTTTGACCGTTACTACAGGTAATTTCATATCGGGTTCCGGCGACATTGGCTCAAGCGTCACCCCGCTGCAAACAACGGCAGGCACAGTTACGCTGAATACGACAGGCAGTGCCTATATTAATGAGTCCAGCGGCATAACCCTTGGAGCATCGACTGTTGGTGGCACCTTGCAGGTGGTAACAGGCGGAAATGGCAATATTACACTGGGTGCGAATTCATCGGCTACTACAATCAACCTCACCGCTGGCGGCGCAGGCGATGTGATAAGGTCTGGTGGAGCAACATTGACAGCGACGACAATAAACCTTGCTTCCACCAGTGGAGATATTGGCACTCTTGCTACGCCAATATTAGTCACAGCAACCAATCTTTCGGCCAATGCTCCGGTTGCTGGCGGAAGCGTTTTCGTTCAGGCAACTGGCGGACTTACGGTTACGTCCACAGGAGCCGCCGGCAGTGTAAATATTTCAGCCGCTAATACATTGACGGTTAACTCAGTTTCTGATTCGTCCCTTTTGACTCTTGCCAGCACTACTGGGAATGTGTCCGTAGTTGGTAATGTCGACCTTTCCAACCTGGTAGTTGGTGACGGCGGCAGTATTGTCATCAACGCTCCGGCAGGTTCAATTCTCACGGCTGGACTGACGACGACAGGTACTGGTGCCGGTGACACTTCCGGATCTATCACGCTTACAGCCGGTGGCAATGTCACTTTCGGCTCTATAGTTACTGACGGCGCAGGTGGTGCTACGGCCGGCGCTGTGACGATTACATCCGGTGGTACCGCTCAAGGTACAGCGCTAAGCGCTGTTACGACTGGCGTAGGTGCTGGAATTACCATAAATATTAACTCACAAGATCTTGTCATGACAGGGACGAATGGTAACGGCAGCAGCATCGACGCTTCCAATACCACCGGTAATGGTGGCACGGTCACAATTACGACAAGTTCGTCGAACCTATTTGAAGTTGGTGCCGCAGGTGGTCCGAACACCACGGTCGGTGACATTTTTGCCAATGGCGGTGTTAACGGTGGTCGAATCAATTTACAGAATGGTGGTGGTCAGCAAATAAATGCCGGTCGCACTATCAGTGCTAATGGTGGCACAGGCACCGGCGGAATGATTTTGCTCCAGTCTTCCACTCCTGGCACGGGTACCTTTAATGTGCTCAACAATGGCATGATTACAGCCACCAATGGCGCTAATGACTCTGGAATCGTCGGTATTAATTCCGGCGCTGACCAAGACCTGATACTTACAGGCACCGGCTCGCTTTTGGGTGGTGAAGTTGTGCGCCTGGGAAATCTTAATCAAACAACACTAGCCTTGCTGCCTCAGACAGCTGGTTTTATTACGCATATCCAGGCATCAATTTTAAATTCATTGCAAGAAAACCCGAGAGTGCCTGTGCCACCGACGCCACCTGCACCACCGTCGGAAGTTGCTTCCGGAACATCGAGTTTTGACATTGTTCTGCCGGAAAGTGCCGCTTCGTTGAGCAATGCCAATGTGCCGGGCACGAAGTTGACTACTGATATCACGCAACCACCTTCGGAAACTTCCGAAGACGAGTTGGTACGCGAATATCAAATCCCGTCGACGAATAAGAATCAATTGGATAGCGACATCATTCCCGGCGTCAGCTCATTCAATGCTGATTTTGACGGTGAGCAGGTATATCTGCTCAATAATGCTGGGATTCAAAGCGGCAATGGAACCCAGGGCAATCACTTTGTTCTCGATAAGGGCAATGTCCTCTTCTCACCAGATCACGACATTACCGTAGGCACCCATGAAGGGGTTGTGCATATTGCCGCGAATTCTGTCGTGTTCGTCATGGAGACAGGCAACGATGTGGCAGTTTACAACCTGCACGATAGCAAAAAAGGTGGAGTGACCGTCCGCTTTGGCGAGAAGTTCCTCACCTTGACCCCAGGCAAGCAAGCGGTGCTGACCAGAAAGAATACTCGTGAATTGGACGAAGTTAATCCAGGTTTCGGGGTTGGTTATCGCAACCCTGTTTGGCAAGAGGTCAGTGATGGCGTGACAGCCTGTGTAACTGAGTTTTCTATCCCGTCGGCGGTAGTGAAGATCCAGCCACTGCGCAAGCTATTGCTTTCCACTGACCCAAGAGAGCGGAAACTAGCTGATTCAATGCTTCATGATGCAGTCATTCTTTTCCAGGTCACGGCAAGTTCCGGTGCCTACAAAGCACAGAAGTCGCCATTCTAGTGATTGCATATCTTGTGTGTATGTTTTGCGACATTCACATTTTTTAGTCATATATAGATAAATCAATTGGTTTCTTTTATTCGTCTAAAATAAGCGTAATAGTCACTTGGACTCTTCCTTTGAGCGGGTCCAGATGATCTACTGCTGTATGAGCGCATGCTCATTCGGCATCCCTACCCAGGAATAGCATGACCTTTACCGGGTGGTTGAATTTGGCTTTGGTTTTGACACTGGGTTTCTGGTGCCTCACGGATCTGCCTGTCCAGGCTCAGTCAACGCCGCAGCCGGCCAACGAAGCAATGTCGCCGTCCGCATTAAGGGACAATTTTTTAGCTCAACAGTTTCAGCAACAACTGGCTCAAAACAATATTGACCCAGTCAGGGCGTATTTGCCGACAGACATCACGCCGGTGGCTGACAATCAAGGTCGAGCCCTAATGAATCCGGATATGCAATTTCGCCTTTTCCAAAAATTGCCAAGGCGGATGTGGTTTACCTCGTCTACGGAAGTTAGTCAAAGACTAGAGACCAACGTCTTTTTCACCAAGCAGCCATACGCCTCTGACTACGTGTTCCGTGTGATGCCGAACACTTCGTTGGGCTACAACATTTTCAAATACACAAGCGTCTACTGCAACCACTTTGTGATCAAGGACGTGTTTGCCGAAAATTACATTCTCTCGCAACCAACTACACAGTCTTTGTCATTGGGTTTCCGTCAGGACATTCCCCTTGGTCCGCGCACTAATATTCAAGCTGACTTTCAAGCGCGTGAACTCTGGCAGGCAAAACATTTACGACAAGGCGATCTTCTGTCGTCCATCACGCTTACGCGAGTTGTTACTCCCAGGGTAGTGTTGTTTGCCAGCGCACTTTTGCAAAGACGGAGTCAGGGGTTTTTCAACGGATCAACACGAGAGCTGGACCCGTTTTACACACTGGGCTTTTTGTATCGTCGCGGGCAATGGTCTTTTGTTGTCACCGACACGCTGGTTAACAATTTCCGCAGGCGCAATGCCATACCGCCTATCAGCAATTCACTAAATATCATGACCATGGAATTATCCAGACCTGTAAGCAAGAAAATGCCGGCGTTGCAAGCTTTCATTCGCGCTGAGCCAATCTGGAACTGGGGAGCCCAGGGGACACCTGGTCTCAGTGGTTTTGATTTCCGTTTATTTGGGGGCATACGCCTGACCATCAACAAGCCTGCCTATGTGGCGTCCGTGAGCAAATTACGCGAGCAGTTGAAGGAAATGGTGGAATCCGAGGAAGAGCCTCAACCGCCAAAATCACATTAAGAACAAGAAGCGAAGCAAGAGCTGCGATGAGCAGGTCGCCGCGAAGCGAAGCTAGGTTGCCGGAAGGCAAGCGAAGGTGGAGGCGTCAGCCGGAACCGGAGCGATAGATTAAAGCTCAGGGTTTTTCTACGTAGTTTTCCCACTGAGGTAATTGAATACTCTGCCAACCTTGCATAGTATTTATCTGGTAGTGATTGTTGGGGGTTGCGCGGGTATTTCGGTACCGGCGCAACTTGCCTTAAGAACAAGAAACGAAGCAAGAGCGGCGAGGAGCCGGTCGCAGCGAAGAGAAGTCCGGTTGCCGGACGGCAGGCAAGGAGACGACACTAAATGTGTCGTCGGGGCCACCACCAGTTGCGAAACCGGAGCATAAATAAAACCCCCAAATCCTACAAACCCTTCATCAGTGCGCAGTGCTCAGGCAAATGCCTGGGCACTGTTGCTTAGGGCGATTTCAGGGTGGCATTTCTTGATGTGTTAGCATTGTTGCCGATGAAATACGATGCTTTGCTTATTGTTTCTTTTGGTGGTCCGGAGAAAATGGCAGATGTAATGCCGTTCTTGCAGAATGTGCTGCGCGGTAAAAACGTCCCTGTCGAACGCATGCAGCAGGTGGCTCGCCAGTATGAGCTGTTTGATGGTGTGAGCCCACTGAATAAAAACAACAGGCAATTGATAGAAGCCTTGTCCCAAGTTCTGAAAACTGAAGGTCCTGACCTGCCCATCTACTTTGGTAATCGCAACTGGCATCCGCTTTTACCTGAGACCGTAAGACAAATGCAATCGGACGGCATTAAGAATGCTCTGGCTTTTATCACTTCGGCTTATTCTTCTTACTCCGGTTGCCGGCAGTACTTGGAAGACATAAAAGCTGCGCAAGATCAGGTTGGCTCGAACGCACCAGTCATTAAAAGACTGCGTCCTTTTTTCAATCACCCTTACTTTATCGATGCCAATGCAGAAAATTTAAGAGCTGCCCTTGATCAAGTTCCAGTTGAAAAACGTATTGAATCACATATTGTTTTCACTGCTCACAGTATTCCTATATCAATGGCTGATACCTGCCAGTATCAAGCGCAGTTAAACGAAACTTGTCGATTGGTTGCCCAAGAAGCTGGTCACGCAAGTTACAGGCTGGCTTTCCAGAGTCGCAGCGGACCGCCTACGCAAAGTTGGCTGGGACCGGACGTCCTGGATAGTTTGCGCTCTCTGGCAGAAGAAGGGGCCGAAGATGTAATTGTTATGCCGATTGGTTTTCTATGTGATCACATGGAAGTATTGTTTGACTTAGACACGCAAGCAAAAAATCTTGCTTCAGAAATTGGCTTGAACATGGTGCGGGCATCGACAGTCGGTGTACATCCACGATTTGTTCAAATGATCCGTGAGCTGATAGTTGAGAGGCTCAATGGCGCAGCAGCAGATAATTGTGAGCCGACGTGCTGTCCAAATCCGCATAGTCACTAAATTCCACTAAATTCGCACGTTTATTAACTGGTTTGGGCAGGCTCAAAAGCCCCATCCGGACTTGTTTTGAGAACTTCCACGAAACATGCACGTGTTCTGCGTATTGTGAAAACAAGCGAGGGAGGTGCTCGAACATGACAAATGAATCTGACGACGATCATGTGAGGGAGAGCGATAAACCAGTAGTTCTTGTAATTGACGTTTTAGGACACCAAGGCTGTGTTATCGCTCAGAATCTAACAAAACAAGGCGTGCGAGTAGTCTTAGCCGGCAGCCATGGCAGCCAATTGGCTCTTGTTGCCGACAGTTTGGGAGTGCATTTCTGTGTCATTGATGCCACCGATGGTGGTGACATTATTGATTGCATACAGATGGTGCTGAGAAAGTTCGGCCGGGTTGATGGAATTGCCCACTGTTCGAAAGGACTTTTGCTGGAAGCGATGCGCGATTCCAACAAAGTCTTGCGCTAAGGCGGTGGGGAAGATGTGTATTCAATTACGATGCAAATGGTTTGTAATTACCATGTTTAAAAACGGCAATACCTACTGGTTCCTAAGCCGCTGGGCAAGAAATCAATCAGTCAAGTTAGCTCCCCAAGAAGCTGAGCAAGAGAGGCGGTGACTTGGTTGTTTCAGCAGCCTTAGCTTGGTTAGAGCGGTGGGCCAAATTAGTAGGCGAAATGGTAACTTCCGCCATCAAGCTGACAGCGATAGCAAAAATAGCCATACGACGAACAATATTGTCCGGGAAGATGATCACGGCAAAACCTCAATTTATCCATGCTCTCAGCCTTGGCTGTGCCTGTCAAGACAATCATTAAGAAGTTAATCGGAATTTTATTCCCATGCCAGAATTGCCCCGGTTTTGGGCAAAACGTATTTGGGGACACGTCTTTTAGCGTGTAGGGAAGTAAAAATGGCAAGCGTAATCGAAAACAAGGCAGAGACTCTGCCAAACTTTGACATTGCTGGATGGTTGAGGCATGAGGCTGGTTCGAATCGATACTGTCTCAATATCCCCAAAATTGATGTTTCTAATAAAGTAGCTGATGACGGCAGGGAATGGTTAATCTCCAACGGGCTGGGCTCGTATGCGTCAGCCAATATCTGGGGAGCTAATACTCGTCGTTATCATGGACTTTTTGTGCCGGCAATAGACCCCCCTGTAGGTCGCACTGTTTTGCTATCGCGCATAGATGAAGTTGTAGTTTCGTCCGATGAAAATGAAGAGGGCGGCGAGCTAGCAACTAATTTCTGGTCTTCAGGTTCTGTTAGCCCAGAGGGTTACCAAAAGGTAGTGGCATTCAGTCCTTATCCTGTACCGACCTGGGTTTATTCAGTGGCCCACGGCTTTTTAATTAAACAAGTAGCGATGTTGCCTGGTAAACAGGCAGTTTATGTGGGCTATTCCTGGATAGGTTATAAGCCAATTGAGTTGTCGCTTCATTTAATGGTCAACAACCGCGATTTTCACGCTGAAACTCACGGGAATCCCGACTGGGTGTTTGAACAATCATTGTGGACAAACAACTCGCAAACAAGAAGCAGCATCAAAGCGTTTCCGGAAGCACCGGAACTGGTAATTTCCTTCAATCATGGAGAATACCAGCAGCACCACGACTGGTATTGGAATTACCATTGGCCGAGGGAGTCCGAGCGTGGCTTGCCGGCTAATGAAGACAACTTGCATGCCGGCGAAATCAAGGTCAATCTAGCTAATGGCGAATCTGTAACAATTTGCGCTAGCTTGGCTAGCGACACTCCCGACCATGTGCCTGATATTGATCAAATAGTTGAGCAAATTGCAGGTTACCACAAGGAATTGATGGATAACGCCGGGAAGGTAAACGATCAATTGCATGAGATAGGGCAAGAGTTGGCCATGCTTGAATCAGCGGCTAATGGCTCAGCTGGTCTGGAAGATCTAAAACAGTTGATTGTTGCGGCCGACTCTTTTGTGGTCAAAAGAGCCTCTACTGATTCGCCATCGATTATTGCCGGCTATCACTGGTTTAACGACTGGGGCCGTGACTCAATGATTAGTTTGCCTGGCTTGGCTCTATCTACCGGACGACCCGATATTGCCAAAGGCATCCTCAGGACTTTTGCTAGGTACCTAAGCGAAGGCATGCTGCCCAATAACTTCCCTGATTCAAATGTAACTCCTCAGTACAATACAGCTGATGCAACGCTCTGGTGGGCATGGGCTTTGTATCGCTATTACGTAATGACTAATGACGAAAAATTTGTTGCCGAGCAATTGCCATTTCTCGACAGTGTTGTTGATTGGCATGTAGCAGGCACACGTTATTGCTTGCATGTGGATCATGTCGATGGCTTGCTTTCAGGTGGAGTGCCGGGCTACGCGCTTACCTGGATGGATGCTCGCTGTGGAGACTATGCGGTCACTCCGCGGATTGGCAAGCCGGTGGAAATTAATGCTCTCTGGTACAACTTCTTGCGCATCCTGGATTGCTTGCATGCAGTTGGTGGCGATGCCAACCATAGGCGGACTATGTATTTAGACATTGCTGATTGCGTTCAAAAGGGCTTTGAGGCATTTTGGAATCCTGAGCTTGGCTGTTTGTATGACGTCATCAACAATGACGGCAGTAAGGATGCAAGCGTCAGACCCAATCAATTATTTGCCATAAGTTTGCCATTTGCTCTGATCGAAGGAGAGAAGGCTAAGTCGGTCTTGAATTGTGTGGAGCGTGAACTTTTGACGCCCATGGGTTTAAGAACACTTACTACTGACGATCATAATTACCATTCACATTATGGTGATGGTAAAACTTGCGCCAACCAGTACGATAGGGATATTACTTATCATCAAGGGACAGCATGGCCGTTTTTATTTGGTGCCTGGGTTGATGCCCGTGTCAAAGTGTTTGGTAAAACTGAGGATAACTGGCAGTTCATAAAAAGGCATCTCTTGCCTATTCGTCGTCACATTCTGACTAATGGCGCACTAGGCTTTGTTTCGGAAATATTTGATGCTGACTCGGATGGACAAGGACAACTGCCGCAAGGGTGTGTTGCTCAAGCCTGGTCTGTAGCTGAATTAATAAGAGTCTTCTCGGAATACCCAGAACTCTTGTGAGACGAAACTTCATTAACAGTTAGTCCTGATGCGAGATTTGGCACAAAAGTTCTAGTGGGGTTACGCCCCTGTATATATCTTGAGGAGAATAGTTATGCCACGCGATTTGCCAGTTGGAAACGGACGTGTGCTTATCAATTTTGATAAGGAATATAACCTGCGTGATATTTACTATCCTCATGTCGGTCAGGAAAACCAGACACGCGGTCACGTCAACCATTTTGGCGTTTGGGCCGATGGCGAATTTTCCTGGTTGGGACCGGAATGGCAAATTGAACGTCACTACATGAAAGAGACGCTTGTCACGGAAGTTGTTTTACGCAACGACAAGCTGGGACTACAACTTACCTGCCATGATGTAGTTGATTATGCAGAAGATATCTATGTGCGCCAGGTGAGGGTAAAGGACTTACGTGGACATGATAGGCAAGTACGACTATTTTTCCATCACGACTTCCACATTTATGAAAATGAGGTTGGTGATACTGCTTATTACCATCCACCAACAGAAGCAGTCGTTCACTACAAGAAATACCGCTGGTTCTTAATCAGTGGCTCTAACGCTAACAAGCTAGGCATTGATGGTTGGAGTTGCGGCAACAAAGAAGTAAATGGTTGTGAGGGCACCTGGAGAGATGCTGAAGATGGCGAACTTTCCGGCAATCCAATTTCGCAAGGTTCAGTTGATTCGACAGTGAGAGTGTCGCTGTCCGTGCCTGCCAATGGCGAAGAAATAGCTCATTACTGGATGTGTTTTGGCAAATCCTTTGAGGATGTCCACAAGCTCAATTCCACTGTGAGAGAAAATGGTGCGCACTACTATATTCCGCGCAACCAGAATTATTGGCGCCTCTGGGTTAATCCGGAACCAATAGATTTTCAAGGCTTGCCGAGCAAAATCGTTGACCTTTACAAGCGCAGTTTGCTCGTTATTAGAACTCAAATTGATGATGACGGAGCAATCATTGCTGCAAACGATTGGGATATAGCCCAGTTTGCCCGCGACACTTATTCTTATATGTGGCCGCGCGATGGTGCCCTTGTTGCTTATGCTTTAAGTCGCTCTGGACATAGAGACCTAGTCGAGAAGTTTTTCAATTTTTGTCACAGTGTAATAAAGCCTGAAGGCTATTTACTGCATAAGTACAATCCGGATAAATCACTGGCTTCCAGCTGGCACCCCTGGGCAAGAGACGGCAAATACGAGCTGCCAATTCAGGAAGACGAAACCGCCTTAGTTATTTGGTCTATGTGGCAGTCTTTCCGCAAATTCCGTAATGTCGAGTTTATGCGTCCTTTGTTTGGCTCTTTGCTCAAGAACGCAGCTAATTTTCTGGTTGCTTTCCGAGACGAGAAGACAAAGTTGCCACTGCCGTCGCATGACTTGTGGGAAGAACGTCATGGCGTTCATCTCTTTACTGTCTGCAGTGTCATTGCCGGACTGCAAGCAGCAGCCAATTTCGCTCATGCTTTAGGCGAGATGGACGACTACCATCACTACAGCCAGGTTGCCGAAGAAGTCCAAGCAGCAATGGTTAAATACATGTGGAGTGAAGATCATGGACGTTTTTGCCGTATGGCTACGCGCACAGCTGATGGCTACGAGCTGGATATGACCATTGATGCAGCCATGTATGCCATCTTTGCTTTCTCCGGTCTGTCCGTATTTGATACGAAAGTAAAAGACACCATGAAAGCAGTACGTGAGCGCTTATGGGTTAAGACCGATGTTGGTGGCATGGCCCGTTATGAGAATGACTACTACCATCAAGTCTCGCAGGACATTGGCAATGTGCCGGGCAACCCCTGGTTCATTTGCACAATCTGGCTGGCTAATTACGGAATTGCTAGTGCTAAGGAACCGGAAGATTTGAAGGAACCAGTAAAAATGCTGGAATGGGTAGCCGACCATGCCTTGCCGTCGGGCGTATTAGCTGAGCAAGTAAATCCCTATACAAATGAACCCTTGTCCGTTTCACCGCTTACCTGGAGCCATGCAGCATTCATTACTGCGGTGCACGAGTATTTAGACAAACGCAAGACTCTTGTTTCCGAAGCTGTCTTCGGGCATACAATTATGCCTGTCTAATCCTTTTTATCTTTGTTCTTATCTCTGTGAAACAGCCTGCTAAAGAATCCACGCTTCTTTTGTGGTGCGTCGTCTGTCTTGGTATCGCTCTTGCTTTCAACAATAGGAGCCGGCGCGGCTTGTTGTGGAGTAACATCAAAGGTTGGAAATGGCGTAACCTTAATGGGTTTTGGTTTAGCAACCGGCTTGGGATGCAGAATTTTTTGCTTGTGCACGTGTGTTATGTGAGTGCTAAGCGATCTAATTTCATTTTCTTGCTTTGCCTTTTTGACTGCCTGCTCAGGTTTAGATGCAGCAGTAGCTGTTGAGGCCGCGGTAGAAGCCGCAGCTTTTACTTCAGCTGCACTTGCCTGGTTTGCAATTTCTTTCCTGATCGTTAAGGCTTGAGTGTAATAAGATTCTGCTCGGGCAAAATCACCTTCTTTTTCGGAAAGCTTTCCTAATAGTTGTAGGAGATCGGCTGCCTGGGTCGTTTTTTCGCCACCCTGCTTTGTCAATTCACCCAATTCTTTATTGAAGCTTGATATGGCTCTTGCTACTATTCCGTTCTGAGTGGCCAGTTGATAAATCTTGTCGTACTTTTTCTGGTTCATGTAGATTTGTCCAAGATCATCAATGGCATCGGATCTCTGTGGGCTATCTGCACCGAAGGACATGGAAGTACTGAGAGCATTTTGAAAGGCAACTTCAGCATCGTGATAGTTGTGGGCATCGAATGCTGCTTTGCCTTGTTTCATATAAGTTTCGTATTGAGCACTTGGACTGCCGGTGGTCAGATAAAATAAGCCGCCACCAATTACAAACAGTCCAGCTATAACTGCAACGCCTATCAGTGCTTTCTTTTTGTTAAAGGATATTGGTGAACTGGTGGTGACGGGGCTTTGAGCAGGTGAACCGGCAGGTGGTGTCGGCTGGTTAGACATGATGGTGTTGCCCGATACACCTGTTGGTGCCCCGGCAGTTATATGGACACCATGAGCTTGGCTGGCTATTACTGTCGTCGTGCCTGTCGGTTTGGTTGGCGGCATGGATATTTCCAGCGCTGAGCCGGTTTCCACAGTATCAATTGCTTGTCTAAAATCGGTCATTGTGTCGAAGCGGTCAGCTGGATCTTTGGCCATGGCCTTAACTACAATCTTTTCCAGATTCTCGGGAATATTTAATTCCGGGACAATTTCGGCAAACTTTGGTGGCTCTTCATGGACTTGCTTATAAAGGCATTCAGGCAGGTCTTGGGCATTAAATGGACGCTTGCCTGACAGCGAGTGGTACATAACACAACCAAGCGAATAAATATCCGATCGATTGTCCAGTTTTCTGCCGCGGCATTGTTCCGGGCTCATATATAACGGACTGCCGAAAACTTCACCGGTGGCTGTTAGCCCTATGTTTTGCTCGGTGCTTTCCTGCACTAATTTAGCAATACCGAAATCGACGATTTTGACGAAATCTGGCTGATCGCCAGTTGTTATCAGCATGATATTGCCGGGTTTTAAATCACGGTGAATAATGCCTTTTTCATGAGCCTGGGCAAGACCTGATGTGGCTTGCTTGAAAATATGCATGACTCGGTCGCTGCCTATTGCCCCTTCGTCATTAAGGATTTCTTCCAGGCTTGTCCCTTCCAGGAACTCTACGACAAGGTACGGTTTGTTGTCTTCGGTTATCCCGAAGTCGTAAACGGTCAAGATATTGGGGTGGTTGAGCGAGCTAATAGCCTGGGCTTCCTGTTCGAAACGCTTGCGCATTACTTCGTTGGCGGTCAGGCTTTCATGGAGCATCTTGATGGCTACAATGCGCTTCATGAGCAGGTGGCGCGCCTTATAGACTACGCCCATGCCGCCTGTGCCGAGCACGTCTAAAATTTCATATTTGTCGGCAAGTACCTGAGCCGTCATTTCTTGTTTCCTAACAAGCACCCAACCCTGATATTCCCATATTAATAGTAATGCCACACAGGGTGACTTATAAATCAGCTTAAGAACTTAATCGCTATTGGTTGAACAGGGCATTCTGAGTAAGCTCGATGACAAGCTCGTCACCTGGCGTCAGGCTTATATCTTCACCATGCGTCGTGATGCCGGCAACAATGGCGCCACCGGGAACTCCCCGGCTTGCTCCCAATAAAAAGTCCTTGACCCGACTCTGCTTTGTCCCTGCTTCTACTTGATGGCCTTGAGCATAAGATGGCGAAATTGCGCCGGCGATTCCAGTTACTGCAGGAGCTACGGCTAAACCAATGGGACCGGCAGCCACAAGTCCACCTGCTAATAGGGCATCAGCAACCAGGTATCTGGTCGTGATGCTCTTTACCTCGGCATCGCCGCCTTTGTTGATGATTAGTTTCAGGGTGGAGTTATTGCATTCAATTTCTGTTTGAGGGGCTAAAACTGCTGAAATTGCTGTCTGTTGGCCGGACTTGTTGGCGATAGTGAGGAAGTTAATGGCCAGCCGGCCTTCAGGATCCAGAAAATGATGGCGTGGAATATAGGACTTGATTGTCCTCTCTGCACGAGCTACATCTGTTACTTGACCAGTGATGATGTCGCCCTTGTTAGCCACGGTTATGCCGCTAACGGTCAAGGTATCGACGAGCGTCGCCTTGACGGTGTCTCCGACACAAGCAGTTTCGCTGCTTACGGGAGTCAAAAGATTTATCCTGAAACGAGAGCCTTGTAATACGGTCACTTGGTCCGACTGTAGGTTGCCTTCTAATTGAGGATAGAGTCTTGCTGAACTAATCGGCGTGTCTTTAACAGTTGTTGCCGCTTGCCCACCAGGATTGGCATCGATGATTGTGTATTGGCTAAATGCCGGCTGCACGTTGAGACAAAGGACCAGGGCCAAAAAGATTTGACGATTGAAATTCACTTGATATTAGCTCCTCGATAAAAATAGGCATCCTGATTGAGGATTAAGAGCAATTGGTCGCCCTTTTCCAAAAATAAGTGTGCTCCTCTAGTTGTTACACCAGAAACAATCGTGCCGCCGGGTAGTCCTTTGCCAACGCCTAATATGACGTCTCTCGATTTATTCTGTTGTTCAGTTTTTTCCAGCGGCCGACCAGCTGCATACGTAGAGGAAACTGCTCCAGCAGCTCCTGTGAGGACTGGACCTACCAATAAACCAGCAGGGCCGGCAGCAATTGAGGCAGCTGTGATTGCGGCATCTACTGCCAAAAGTGTTTTTGTGCCGTATTTGGTTTCGTACTGACCATTTTTGTCGACTACTATTTCAATTTTGGACGGACAATACTTTGTCACCCTGCTTCTAGGAGCTGGTTGGGCGGATATCGTTGTGTGGATGTCCTGGGAAGTGGTAATAGTGTCGAACATAAGTCCAATACGGGCGTCGGCATTCAAAAAATTTTTACCCGGAACATAGGACTTAAGAGTCTTTTGCGGACGAAAGATGCTAACAATTTTGCCTGTGACAATATCTGTTGGACAGGCAACTTCTTGACCGATCACGGAAATGTAGTCGATGACTCGGCATTTGACAATATCACCGACATTGGCATTAATACTGTCAATAGGTGTTATGACTTCTACCCTGATCAATGAACCGGCATCAAGTACGGTGTAATCGTGGACTACTTTGCCGCTGAATTTAGGTACAAATACCTCGACTGCCGAGGCTTGTTCTTGGTAAACAAGATGGCTCAACAGCAACAGAGCAATTGGCATAACTAATCGGCAATTTCTCATGGTCATATTATAGTCAGGACTTCGCAAATGAGGTTAGAACACGCCCAATCCAAAGCAAAGTCTAAGCGCGATGGAAATAAACTTGTTAGTATGAAGTTGGCAGTTGTGTTCAACAGACGCCGTCAGGCGCTGATTTGGCGCGGCTTTGTATATTATGGTGGCAACAAAATGAGAAACTGGGCAAAACTAGAAGCACCGACAAAGGTTGATACGCTGGCGGCATACCTCGATGACGATGATTTTGTTTCGGCTGATGAAGCTTACAGCGAACTCGACAGCAAGAGGCTTGATGCCGACAAAAGCAAGGAAGTAGATGCACTACAAACGTATTTTAATGAAATAGCCAGGCATAGGCTTTTATCAGGCTACGAGGAAATTGACCTGGCTCGTGCTTCTAGGCAGGGTGACGCCATTGCTCACAGGCGTCTGGTGCAAGCCAACTTGCGTTTGGTTGTTAGCATAGCCAAGCGCTATCGAAGGCGAGGTCTGGAGTTCTTAGACCTCATTCAAGAAGGCAGCATTGGGCTTTTGCAAGCTGTGGAGAAGTTTGATCCAACATTGGGCTATAAATTTTCAACCTATGCTACCTGGTGGATAAGGCAAGCAATCAACAGGGCTTTAGCCAATAAGTCCAGGACAATAAGGTTGCCGGTGCATGTGGTTGAGAACCAGGCTCATCTGAGGAAGCTTGTTAACAAGCTATGGATTGAATTGAACCGTTTGCCGACAATTGAGGAAACTGCTCTAAAGTCCGGACTACCGGTGGAACAGGTGAGATTTCTCCTGCAGTCAGCAGACAATTTGATAATTTCATTGGACGCCCCAGTACGCGGTTTTGATGAAACAACCATTACCGATCTCTTGCCGGACCAGAAGTCTCAAATGCCGGAAATAGATGTGTCCTTGCAGTTGTTCACAAAAGAAGTGTTGACGTTAATTTCCAAGTTGCGCCCGCGTGAAAAGGAAGTGATCATCCGTCGCTATGGGATATACGACCGAAAGCCATCAACGCTGCAAGAAGTAGCTACGTGTATGAATGTAAGCAAGGAGCGTGTCCGACAAATTGAATCGAGCGCACTCCGAAAGATTCGGACGCGCGTGAAATTTGACGAGGACCGTTTTGAAGATTACGTCTATTG
>SBAT01000456.1 GCA_005240105.1 Chloroflexota bacterium | reverse complement strand
ACCCAAGGGTATTTCGCCCAGGTATTCTCTGAAGCACTCGCTGTCATGGTTGGGATGTCCATAAAGATGCTGCCCTCTTCCTAAACACGAAAAGAGAAGAGCGCCAACGCCACCTTCAGGATGCTCATCGCAATAACGTTTTAACAAATGGCGTAAATCATCAGCGGAAGTGGCTGCATCGCGCAAATGGAATTGCACTGTGCGCGCATTGCGTAAGATTTCTCCTACGACTAATGCACCGGTATTGGGTTCGATGCCGAGGATGTTGCGAATGAGGAAGTCGCCTGATTTGAAAGTGTCTTTAAATTCGTCCATGACGACGCCGAGAAAGAGCGCATTGCGCGCTAGGTTTTGATCGTGCGCCGACAAGTTCTCCAGAATCTCTTGCAAGACGATAATGGCTTGTTTGTTGTCCAGCTCATAGAGGAGATTTTTGTGGCAACGAGTAACGCTTAATGGTTTGCCGATTGGTCGGCACCCTTGGGCAACAACCGTATCGACTTCTATATCACCGGTTAGAGCAACGCCAACAAGCCCCGAACGGAAAGTTTTGTCGTTTATGAAAAGGGCGTTTTGCCCAGGTCGGCTCGCGGAGCTGGCTAGACCGCCAATTTTTATAGCGCGCGGAAAGCAATAGTCCAAACCGGAAATGAAAGCATCAATGCTGAATGAAAAAGGATCGGGCAGAATGATGAAACTAGGGCTTTCTTTCTGGCTGACACCTAAAAGTTTTTCCCAGCGGGATGGCGGATCATCCAGATCGGGCATTTCGTCTTCATTTATATGGAAGGCGCGGATATTCACCTCGGGCAGAAATGCCGCCGCCAGGGCTACACCTGGAGTTTGTTCTATTTCTTGCCCGCCGCCGATAATACCGCCTGCCGAGCAGCCGATAAAGTTGGTGGGGCCAAGATTTGATAAGACCACCTGCGGCACACGCTCGAAATCATCATTGAAATGCGGAGATATGAAACCCAGGACTAGGTCAGGCGTGAGCCCCCCTAGAGCCTTTTTTACTTGCTTGGCGCAATCCACTACGAGCGCTTCTAATGACGCTTTCTTGCTATTGGGCGAAGCGGCACACGAGGTCCATTTCATGGAAATTCTCCCCTTAACGCTATGTACCCCGACATCTTGAAAACTAAAAGAATTAAGCGTCCAACAGGTCAAAAGCCTTCCCGAGCGCTAGAATTACTAGCTTGAAATTAGGTTAGTAATTGTGACTACAGTAGGTAATCGTCGCTCATCGAGACTTTCAAACCGCATCCGGCGCTGGTTTTTTGAAGGTATTAGGCAGTCTAGAATTGGGCAGGTTCAGCATCAGTCTTCTTGGTGGAAGGTTGGCTGTCTTACAGGTGTGGACTACTTTTCAACCCTGGGCTATCAGCCAGGCATTGCTTTTTTAGCTGCTGGATTTCTGTCGCCGCTTGCCACCCTCATATTGGTGTTGGTTACATTGTTTGGCGCACTGCCTGTTTACCGCCGAGTGGCCCAGGAAAGCCCTCATGGTCAAGGTAGTATTGCCATGCTGGAAAACCTTTTTCCGGGCTGGTTTGGCAAGACAGTTGTGCTTCTTTTACTTGGTTTTGCGGCAACGGATTTCATCATAACCATCACACTGTCGGCTGCGGACGCTACAGCTCACGTTGTTGAGAACCCATTCTTTGAAATGCTGCCTGTTTGGATGCACGATCGCGTAGGGGTGACCTTGGTTTTGATTTCAATCTTGGGAGCGATTTTCCTGGCCGGTTTTAAGGAAGCTATTGGAATTGCCGTACTTTTGGTAATTGCCTATTTGTCGCTCAATGGGGTTGTGCTCGTTACCGCTATTAAAGAGTTGCTGGCACAGCCAGACTTGCTGGCCGATTGGAACAGCAAGGTATTCACAACCTACCAATCACCATGGACGATGATCGGTATTTCGCTCTTGTTATTTCCCAAGCTTGCTCTTGGTCTATCCGGTTTTGAAACGGGTGTTGCTGTGATGCCACTGGTTAAGGGAAAACCGGGAGATGATCCGGATGTTCCGCAAGGTCGAATTGCCAATACTCGACTTTTATTGACTAGCGTTGCCGTGATCATGAGTGTCTTTTTGATAGGCAGTGCAATTGTTACCACAACAATGATCCCTGCTGATGCCTTTCAAGAAAACGGTGAGGCCAATGGACGGGCATTGGCATTTTTGGCTCACAAATTGCTTGGTCATGGTTTTGGCACAGCCTACGACATCTGCACCATACTTATACTGTGGTTTGCCGGTGCATCAGCGATGGCCGGTCTCTTAAATCTTGTGCCGCGCTATTTGCCGAGATTTGGCATGGCGCCTGATTGGGCATCAGCAGTTCGTCCCCTGGTTTTGTTCTTTTCACTCATTGCGGTCGTCGTAACCGTGATATTTCGAGCCAATGTCGATGCTCAGGCCGGAGCTTATGCAACTGGTGTATTGGTTTTGATGACATCGGCAGCGGCGGCGGTGACAATTTCTGCATGGTCCATGAAGCAGAAGCGGCGTATAGCCTACTTGCTCGTGACGATTGTTTTTGTTTACACGTCAATTGCGAACATGATCGAAAGACCGGAAGGTTTGCAAATTGCTTCTTTCTTCATTGGATCAATTCTGGCCATATCATTATTCTCTCGCGCACTTAGATCAATTGAGCTGCGAATAAGTTCAGTTACACTCGATGAAAAAGCCAGGCAATTCATTGAAGAGGCCAAAGTGCATGCTCTGGGTGAAGTACGTCTCTTGGCCCATAGACCTGGTGGCAGCAGCTATGCTCATAAAGAAGCAGAATCACGCGACATCCACAGCATAACAATTCCGGAAGGCGATTTTATTTTTCTAGAAGTATCTCTGAGCGATGCGTCCGATTTTATTGATGATTGCTTGGATGTTAACGGATACGAAATTGAGGGCTATAAAGTCTTGCGTTGTGCAAGTACGGCCGTGCCAAATGCAATTGCTGCTTTGTTGCTGCACATTCGTGATACGACTAATGTTGTGCCTCATGCATATTTTGGCTGGACGGAAGGCAATCCACTGGCCTATATTTTTAAATACATATTCCTCGGCGAGGGTGAAACAGCACCTGTGGCCAGAGAAATTCTGCGCGAAGTTGAACACGATCCAAAACGCCGCCCGCGCATACACGTAGGCTAATTGCGTACTGCTGTTATTAGATGGTAGAGCGGCTTGTGGAAAGGCTCTTTTGCGTGGTGCTTTATCAATAACGCATTTAATTCCGCTGCATCCTCAGGTAATAAATTCTGCACCAAGTATTGTCCCAGCCAGATGGCGATGCTTGTGTGTTCTTTTACTTCTGTGGCAAAACCTAATTCGTTGAGTTTCTGAACCACCCAATTAGTGTCCGGCAACGGCCATTCAACATGCTCTTTCACAAGTTGGTTGTTGGTCAGCTTGAGCATGAAGGTTTGGGCGTCGGCACTTTCCTGACAGGGATAATTCAATATCAATTGCTTTGATGTCAGTCGAGCACACTCTTTTAGTGCGGATAGTCTCTCGTCAGGGTCAATATGTTCCAAAACATCCACTGCCGTCACGCAATCATAACTTTGATCTGCGGCGGCGATTTTACAAGCGTTACCGCCTGTCGTCTCCGTATCTAACAGATGGAAATCGCAGTCGTCAAGGAAAAGTGCCAGGGCGCCGTCATAACCTCCAACATCAAGCAGCTTGCAGGACTTTACTTGCTCGGCTGTTGCTTGCAGCCGGACGTATCTATCCCAACTAAGTTTCTTGAGACCGGTTTTTTCGGCTACGACGACTTTGGCAATACCAGCTACGCCTGAAGGTACTAGTTGAATGCCTTCGATAGCTTTGATGGGGGATTTCTTTAACATGCCAGTGGATATTACTTCTATCTAGTCAGCGCTAGGCTCAACCATTTTTACAGGATTGAGCAATTTCTTCAGATCGGCTTCGCTCAGTTTCGTCTGCTCAAGAGCTGTTTCTCTCACTGTTTTGCCGCTTTCAAAAGCGTCATGAGCAATCTTGGCTGAAGCATCGTAGCCGATTGCCGGCACAAGAGCCGTGCAAAGCATCAAGCCTGCTTCAAGCATTTGTGGTCCCTTGGCAGTTGCTTTAATGCCGTCAACGCATTGCAGCCTGAAGTTGTCCATTGATT
>SBAT01000220.1 GCA_005240105.1 Chloroflexota bacterium | reverse complement strand
GCGCAAGCAGAGTGACTGCTTGGTTGAAGGCGGTGTCGTTTGTTTGCGCCGGTTCTTTGTTGTGCATGGTGTCTCCTTGTTATTTGATCTTGGGGAGTTTGGGAACCTCGGGTACTGCGGGCAGGTTAGGGCGCTTGGTCCGCCGGGGCGGGTCGCCGGTTGTGGTTAGTTGTTCTCGAGCTTTTGCTTTGCTCTCGCTTCGAGGATGATCGCCTGTGCTGGATGCGTCGGTGTTCGTTTTCTTGCGCTTGTTCTCGGGCGGCGGTTCTGCGGTGTCAGTCCTGGCGGCAAATATCTTGCAGAAGTAAATTACCGCCAATACCGGTAAGGCAAGGAGCAGACTGGTTACGGCAAGTGCATACCAGACTATGGGGAACAGGTGGAGCGACAGGTATGATGCTGCAAGAATTGCTCCGAGGAGTTCGACGAAATTGGCCGGCTTACATTCAAGGACTGTAAAGACGACGGCAATCAGGTAGGCGATAGGCAGTGATGACAGGATGACTCGTCTTAACATGGTTCGTTTCATTTCTTTCTGTACCTCGTGGGTTGTGGTGTGTGTGGACTACCGCTTAGGGGCGGTAGTCTTCGTAGTCGTCGTCGCGGCGGCTGATGTCGCCGAATTTGCGGTCGAGACGCTGGGTCACTGGTGCACCGGATGCAACTTGGCAAAGTTTGCAGGTCTCGCTGCCTTTGGCGCGATCTTCGACTGAGAGTGTTTTTCCGCATGAGCAGAGAAATGCTTCTTCGATGCTGTTAGGTGTGATTGCGTAGTTGTTCATAGATCGTCCTCCTGTGGGCGTTGTCTTGAGGGTTGGGATTTTGAAGGTGCAATGAAAGTGCGTTAGGCGAACATGAGTTGCAATTTGTTTTTAACGAGCGTGTGTACCGCGCACACCATGATGATCGTGAGCACGAATAAGAGTTCGAACATGTTGATCTCCTTGATGCTAGTCCAAGGGCTCGTATGCGAGCCCTTGGTTGTAGTGTTGGAATATCAGAGTTTTGAAGAGTTAGTCGCGGCAGGAGCGCCACCGCCTAGATTCGAAAGAATCACTCTTCAGGCTATGCCCTATTTGTCTGTGCTCGGATCCTAGCCCTGTATCATTCGCGGCTATGGAAATCAGACATAACTATGGTGGCGAAAGCTGGTCCAGCTTCGCTACCAATCGTATCGGGCACCCACGAATGTCCGCGTGGGAGCAAGTGCTAATTGCATTTTCAGTCTAACCACCGGGGCTAGACTTTGGACTAAGAATCGGATTGTTTACCGACTGACCACCTTCCAGGGACAAACTGGAAAATAGCCATCGCAGCAGCCTGAGAAAAATCCCTGCGACTTCTAATATCAGCAAATGCAACGCCTGTGATTTCTAGAAAAGCTATTCTGAAATCACAAATATATATTTGCATTTGCAGCACCCACAACATAGCTTCTGTGCCTAGGAGAAAGAAACTATGCGCTCACAGTTGGGTGAGAGACAATATCTTGGGCTTGTGATCCTGTCTCCGGAAGATCATTCGCCATCGTACTTTCGTTGGTGTCGGCGTCGGCGTCATTTATAGATTTATAAATGGAGAACTCGCATCTTATAATCCGAAGCGAGTTTGGAGATTATAAGTAAAACCCGTGCTCCAAATCCCCTAATCAAGCACGTGAGTAGAGTTGTATTTTAAAACGTGTACCCCATCCTCTAAGGGCATGCACGAGTTTGCTAGAGCAAATTGCTCTTGCTTGGACCACAGATATTAGACACTTAGGTCTCAATATCTCAGCAAAAGCAATTTGTATGCCTCGCCAACCCTCTAGCTTGGTTGGCTGAGCTTTCGGACTAGAACGCTGCGATCTTGCGACGCAGGGTGTCGAGCGTCCAGCGCGAGGCAGCGTTGCTGCCGGGCACCTTCAGGCTCTTGGCCACGCCGACGAGGACGACGCGTTCGGCGAGATCGCGAGCGAAAGCCGGAGTTTCCTTGTTGATCTTGACCGAGCCGCCCTTCTCGACGAGTGCCGCCACAACAGTAGCCAGAACCTTTTCAAGTTCGACTTGGCTGTTGGGGATGACCAGCGAGTAGCGGTTTTGTCCGCCGTCGCTGGGTTGCTTCCAGGTGCCGGACGGGAAGGTTGAGTTGAGTCGCGAGGCGCCGTTCCTTGCCGGTTCGACACGGACGCGAATCCGTGTGCCACCGTCAATGACACGATAGCCGACCCGTCCATCAGCTTTGATCGGCACGATGAACAGTCCAGTACCTTCGGTACCGGACATGTAGAAGTCACGACGGCTCTGCTTGGTGCTGAACGTCGGGGCGGTTGATTCCAGGCGGCCTGTAGCGGTTGCAGTGATCAATTGTGTCATGACGATCCTCCTTAGTGGTGTCATTGTGGGAATACGATAAAACTGGAGCGATGGATTACATTGAAGTCGGTAAGCCGGATGATCGCTCTGCATCCTGCCTGTCGAATTAATAGTGGAACGAATGCTCGTAGCGTTTGTGCAGCTTCTTGCCACGGATGGCGAAGATGCCGATTGCTTGAGCTTTGGTCTCCACAGCTTTGAGGCAGTGGCGTCGACGCACCGCTGCAATGGGGTCCCTTGTCTTTGGTTCAAGTAGTGCCACCAGTGACGCGAGGAATGTTCCTGTGCGTCCATGCGAACCGACGCAATGCGCCAGCACTGTCTTTCCGGATTCGAGTAGCGGTAGTACCTTCTGCCTGAGCTGGTCGGCCCAGTCGTCCGGCACGCCACCAAAGTCGATTAGCGGCAGATGCAATACTGCGGCATCACCGAAATCCACGTTGGTGGGAATCTTTTCCGTCAGCACGACAACGACGTCGACTGCGGGAGGATTGGTGCGATACCAGTACTGCGTACCGCCGGCGTAGACCATATACTGTCCAACAGATACTGCTCTGTCCCCAGTGTGATCTTCGTGCGCTGCATATCTTGTATTCATGAATTCTCCTGTGAGAGTGTGCAGAGTGATCTCGTAGTGAGATCACCCTGCTGATATGTTGTTACCAGATGCCGAGCTTCTTACCCACCTCATACAAGGACAAGACCTCAGGCGAGGGTGGTGGTGCTTTTGAGTCTCCTTCGTATGTCCAGCACAGAAAACGCTTATAAGCTTTGTCCAGTGCGCGAATTAGTTCTGTCGGGTTGCCGGCATGCTTCTTCGCGTCTAATTGATACCGGACTAGCTCTCGGCTGCCATCGAGCATTTTGTTCTTGCCGAAGACTGTTCCATTGTTGTGCTCCAGATCAAAGGCATGATCAGCAAACACAGTATGTGACAGTTTCCCGGACAAGAAGTTGAGTGCAGCGTTGGCGATATTTGCCCAGTTTTTACCTCCCATAGCTCTGGTCCACGATCCTTTTTCAAAGACCGTAGCCGTTAACTGCAAGAAGCGAATTTGGGTATTCACGTCAACCGATTTCAGATAGGTGAGTGATTTACGCTGAGCATCGCCGCGAACTCCACCTAGCTGAATGCCAAACTGTTTGATTAGAGTATTGAGCTCATCTCTGCATCTGTGAAAGTAGTCACTACCTTTGGCATGACGAATCTCGCCACCCACTGCCACCACCAGATACATGGCTAGTCGCTCGGCCACATTTGCGTGGACCGAAGCTTTAAGCTTTGCCGTCTCGACACTTAATGCCGTTCCGGTTGCAGCCTGGGCCATTGATTCCGTAAGGTAGAAGTCGACGAGGAGATCGTTGTAGGACACAGACTCTTCGAACATCGCAAAGTTAAGCTTCGGAGCCGGACATTGCTCGAACGCTGCCCAGCGCATGAAGAGGTTAACTTCCTTCTTCTGTGCGAGTTCGGCGAGCTTAACCGTTCCCTTGACCACGACACCGGTATTGCCGTCTACGGAGATGTCATCTCCGGCATAGATAATACCTGTGTAGCAGCTGACGACGGCGGGTTTGCCAAGTCCACGAGCTACGACTGCGGCATGGCTGGTGTTGCCACCAGTTGCTGTCACAATCGCTTCTGCAACCAGCATTCCCGGGAGATCGTCAGGGGAAGTGTCGGGACGAACAAGGATAACTTTCTCGCCACGCTTGGCTGCTTCGACCGCTGCTTCCGACGTCAATACGACTTTGCCTACGGCTGCTCCCGGTGATGCGGGAATGCCTTGAGCAAGAGTTGATGACTTCTTGGCGCGTTCGAGATCAGCAGGATCGAATCCTCTGAAGCGCAGCGCTTCGAGTTGTTCCTTGGATACCTGTGCCACCGCTTCCGCTTTGCTGAGTTTCTTTTCCCAGACAAAGTGTGTTGCGATGGTGGCGGCAGCTTCCGGCGACAACTTGGCGTTGCGTACTTGCAGAATGTACAGCTTGCCTTGCTCCACGGTGAATTCAACGT
>SBAT01000240.1 GCA_005240105.1 Chloroflexota bacterium | reverse complement strand
GAACATGCGCACGACCAAGGTCGACCCAACCACTCTTGCGCCCAACTTCATCGGACGCTTGTGGAACTTGTCCATCGGCAGGCAATGGCGCCATAGCATCTATGACACGAATCCTGTCTTTGTTTCTATAAAACAGACTGCGGTTATCGGCAGCAAGTCTCATCGCCCCGACGTCATTTTGAATGGAAACAGACTTTTGATCTTTGAAGTCATAGGCCATCAATGTGCCAAGATTAGCACTCTCATTGAACCAATCAAAATCACGACGAATGCCCTTTACGGCTTTCTTCGTGAACAATACACGATCTTTGACAGCCACTATACCCGTATAGCGACCTTCATCAACAGGGAAAGCAAGGATGCGCTTGCTGATACCGTCAAAGTCAATCTCTACAGGTGCCGGCTTGTTATTGCCTTCTTCCTTTTCTTCCTTCTTGTCCTTAGCCGGCTGCTCTCCGGCAATTGGAGCAGGCTTCCTAATAAAAGGAGACGGTGTATCGTTTTTCAAAGTTACAACAAAAGGCCGCGCAGCTTCTGGGAAGCTCAACTCAAATTGATGCTCGTCATAGACCGGATTAAAGTCCCGCACTCCGATAAAGTAGAGATACTTTCCTTCTGGGTCAAAGACCGGGCAGCAGTCCTGGCGTAGTGGATCAGTAATGTCATGCTTCTTACCGGAAGAGGCTTCCATAATGCGTATGGTGGAAATTTTCATACGCTCCCAATCTTCAAAACTGAGATCCGGTCCCCATGTATACGCCAGCCATTTTCCATCCGGAGACCAGGACAGATCACAGATACGAGCCGATGAGCTTTCATCAACTTTACGAATCTTCTTTGCCTTCACATCAAGCATAAATAGTTCTTGTTTATGATTGGTAATAGCAATAAAGTCATCAGTCGGTGAGGGTTTAAGTTCCGTAATCCGACCAATGTCTTCGTCAGCCACAATTATTGGTTCAATGCTTTGATCACAGTGGTGTATTTCAACTTGATCATGACCAGGTTGATCGTTGACGACGGCAAATCTCTTGCCGTCAAATAGCCATTCAGACAAACGATACCTAACACGACTACCAACACCATGTTGAAATGGCGCTTCTTCCCAAAGCGGCATGGTAAAAGGCTGCCCGCGCGATATTAAGGCTAGCGAATGTCCTTGCGGATGTGGCGAGAAGTGTTCCAGTCGTTCAGTTACCGGCACAAACTTCCTGGTCGACTGCGTTGGTGCAGACGGAATAAGCACATCCAGGCGATGTACCGAGTTATCGAAAGTATCTAACACATAAATATCGCCACCGGCGGTATACACAATACGTTTGCCATCAGTTGATGGGAATCGCACATAGTATTCATCATGGTCACTGTGGTGTTTGATATCCTTGCCATCGGCAGCACATGAGTAGATATTGCCAATGCCTTCGTGATCAGAGAGGAAATATACACGCGGACCTATCCACATGGGCCACGTCAAATTACCCGTCAAAGTAATCAGACGTTCAAAGTCGCCTTTGCCTTTGGCATCAACCCAAAGATCTCCGGCAAGTCCGCCACGATATCTCTTCCAACGCGCTGGATCACTGTTGTTGCGACCAATAACTGTAGCTTGCTCGTCACCGATGGCTATTGTGTGCCCGTCACCGTAGTTGAATGCTCTTACCGCACCAGTTTCGACATTGATTGCAAACAGTTGCATGACATTGCTAAATGCCGACCGGTAATTCGAGGCAAACAGAACCTCTTTGCCGTCCTTTGTCCATCCGGACAATTGGCAAACAAAAGTCCCCAGATAAGAAATACGCTTTGGTTCACCACCCTTGGAGGGCATCACATAGATTTCCGGGTTGCCTTCTTCTGTACACATAAAGGCAATTTTCTTCCCGTCCGGCGAAAAATGCGGCATCGAGCTAACGCCCTTACCGGCTGTCAGGCGCCTGGCAATTCCGCCATCGGCAGACACCGACCACAAGTCATCTTCTGAAACGAAGACAATGTTGTCAGCATAAATAGTTGGAAAGCGATAGTAACCTTTGACGCTCATTGGCATCTCCTGACTGTGCGCGTTTAAGACAAGTCCTTATAGACTACACAATCAGCTCAGGTTTTTAAACTTTCCAAGTCCGAGTTCTTAATCCCAGCTCAAAGCACCGCCGACCTGGTAGTCGATAACGCGGGTTTCGAAGAAATTTTTCTCTTTCTTCAAGTCGAGCATTTCGCTCATCCATGGGAATGGATTCTTGGCGCCTGGGTATTGCTCTGTCAGACCAATTTGCTTGAAGCGGCGGTTAGCCACGAAGCGTAGGTAGTCGTGGAACATACCCACGTTCAAGCCGAGCACTCCGCGTGGCATGGTGTCTTCGGCGTACTTGTATTCGAGATCAACGCCTTCCTTAATAAGATCAATCATTTCTTGCTGGAATTCCGGTGTCCAGAGATGTGGATTTTCCGCTTTGATTTGGTTGATAACGTCAATGCCGAAGTTCAAGTGCATTGATTCATCGCGCAAGATGTATTGAAATTCTTCTGATGCTCCGGTCATCTTATTTTGACGTCCGAAGGAGAGCATTTGTACAAAGCCTACGTAGAAGAAGATACCTTCCATGATTACGTAGAAGCCAATCAGGTTACGCAGTAAGCGTTGATCCGTGGCAAAAGTTCCAGTGTTGAAATTGGGATCGGCCAGCTCTCTGGTAAATTGCATTTCGAAAGCATTCTTTGCATGAATACCTGGAATCTCGCGGTACATGTTAAAGATTTCGCCTTCGTCTAGACCAAGGCTTTCCACAACGTACTGGTAAGCATGCGTATGCAGAGCTTCTTCAAAGGCTTGCCTTAAAAGATACTGGCGGCACTCGGGGTTAGTAATGTGTCTGTAGATAGCCAAAACCAAGTTGTTGGCGACCAGTGAATCGGCGGTAGAGAAGAAGCCGAGGTTGCGCTTAATAATGCGGCGCTCGTCATCGGTCAAACCATTGGGGTCTTTCCAGAGGGCAATGTCGCGGCTCATGCTTATCTCTTGCGGCATCCAGTGATTGGCGCAAGCATCGAGGTACTTCTGCCAGGCCCAGTCGTATTTAAAAGGCACCAACTGGTTCAAATCGGCTCGGCAATTGATAATTGCCTTCTCGTCGACTGTAATGCGGTGCGCGTTCATTTCCATCACTTCAGCGCCCGTATAGCCGGACCCGGCGTTAATCACTGGCACCGGCGTTGGCGGAGCCGCTACCGCAGCCTTGTTCTGAACCGACCCTTGAGCCAAACCCTCGAAATTAAGCATCTATTGCCTCCCGCCCTTTGCCTTCGTCCCGCTTGATACCTTACGCCTATATACCATACTATTGTATGTATATGCGATGGATTTGGCAAGTTAATTCACCGGCCGGACCATCTATTTATTACGTCCCTTTACTGACAGGCCTCGCAGTCCGGATCAGTAATTGAACATGCTTTTATGTCCGTTGCATTCATGACTTGTGTTACGGGCACACTCTGCACAGCATTCAAGGATGTGGTCTGTACAGTTGATTTTTCCGCGTTGGTTGCTGACAGCGTACGCAAGTAATACGTCGTCTTCAAACCGCGCAACCAGGCATGCTTGTACATGTCATCCAGTTTGCGACCGGAAGGCTCGGCCATGTAGAGGTTCAAGCTCTGAGCTTGATCAATCCACTTCTGTCTGCGAGCTGCCGCATCAATGAGCCACTTCGCATCAACTTCAAAAGCAGTTGCATACAACGCCTTCAAGTCTGCCGGAATACGCTCAATTGGTCTGACCGAACCATCAAAGTATTTGAGGTCGTGAACCATCACTTCATCCCACATACCGAGCTTCTTCAAGTCCTCAACCAGATATGCGTTGAGCAAAGTAAAGTCACCGGATAGATTCGACTTCACAAAGAGATTTTGGAAAGTCGGCTCAATTGACTGGCTGACGCCAACAATATTGGAAATAGTGGCCGTTGGTGCAATTGCTAAGCAATTGCTGTTGCGCATGCCCCATTGTTTGATGTGTTCGCGCACAGGCGTCCAATCCATTGCTGACGAGCGATCAATATCAATATATTTACCGCGCGTTTTGGCAAGAATCTCCAAACTATCGATAGGCAAAACACCTTGATCCCACAACGAGCCTTTGTAGGTGGAGTAAGTTCCACGCTCACGAGCCAATTCACTGGATGCCAAAATAGCAAAGTAGCTAATTGCTTCCATGCTGTTGTCGGCAAATTCAACTGCCGCATCAGATGCATAAGGAATACGCAGTTTCAAAAGCGCATCCTGGAAGCCCATGAAGCCGAGTCCTACTGGACGGTGCTTTAAGTTGGAATTGCGTGCCTTGCCGACACTGTAATAGTTGATATCAATTACATTATCGAGCATGCGCATTGCCGTGCGACAAGTGCGCTGCAGCTTGGCTAAATCCAGACCCTTTTCGGTAATGTGGTTAACGATGTTGATTGAGCCCAAATTGCAGACGGCAATTTCCTTGCTGTTTGTATTCAGAGTAATTTCCGTGCACAGGTTGGATGAGTGCACAACACCGACGTGCTGTTGCGGGCTTCTCATGTTGCATGGGTCTTTGAATGTCACCCAGGGATGTCCTGTTTCAAACAACATGGAAAGCATCTTGCGCCAGAGACCAACTGCAGCTACTTTCTTAAACACCTTGATGCGACCTTCGTCGGCCATCTTCTCGTAGCGCTCGTAGGCTTCCTTAAAAGCTGGTCCGTGCAAATCGTGCAAGTCAGGTACATTGTCCGGGCTGAAAAGTGTCCACTCACCATCTTCCATGACGCGCGTCATGAATAAGTCGGGGATCCAGTTAGCCGAATTCATGTCGTGCGTACGGCGTCTGTCATCACCTGTGTTCTTGCGCAGCTCGAGAAACTCTTCAATATCCAAGTGCCAAGTTTCTAAGTAACAGCAAACAGCACCCTTGCGCTTGCCGCCTTGGTTAACGGCAACTGCCGTATCGTTCACAACTTTCAAGAATGGAACAACGCCCTGGCTCTTGCCGTTTGTTCCGGCGATGTGAGCACCCAACGCGCGCACCGGCGTCCAGTCATTACCCAAACCACCGCTGAACTTAGAAAGCAATGCATTGTCTTTCATGGCATCGTAAATGCTTTCCAGATCATCGCCAACAGTTGTTAGGAAACAGGAAGACAACTGCGGACGGTGAGTTCCGGAATTGAACAAAGTTGGAGTAGAGCTGACAAAGTCAAAGCTGGAAAGAAGTTCGTAGAACTCAATTGCGCGAGCTTCGCGATCTACTTCGTTCAAAGTGAGACCCATTGCCACGCGCATCCAGAAAGCCTGCGGCAATTCAATGCGCTTGCCATCGACGTGGATGAGATAGCGATCAAATAGCGTTTGCAGTCCAAGATATTGGAAATCCAAATCTCTGTCAGCTTTGATAGCCTTACCAATCTGCTTGAGATCAAATTGAGCCATTTTGGGGTCAATTAGCCCGGCCTCAATTCCTATCTTTATATAGTCGCCAAAATATTCCGGATACCGCTTGGTCATTTCAGCGTGCGTGACAGCCTCGCCAATAACTTCGCGTCTAATGGAATCCAAAAGCAAACGAGCCGTAGCATACGAATATGCCGGATCGCGCTCAATTAATGTGCGGGCTGAAAGAATCGCCGACTGAAAAACTTCCGCTTCCGGAATTCCATCATATAGATTACCGACAGTTCCATCAAAAATTGTCTTAAGTGAAACCGCATCGCCCAAACCAAAGCAAGATTCTTCAATTACTGTCTGCAGGCGGGCAATGTTCAATGGCTGCTTGCGACCATCCGGCATGGAGACGGAAATCTTAAGTTGCGGACCAACGCCCGATTCTTCTTGCTGGCGTAGACGTTCGCGGGCACGCTCTTCACGATAGAGCACGTATTTGCGAGCCACTTCTTGTTCACCGGCACGCATCATGCAAAGTTCAACTTGGTCTTGGATAAGTTCGATATGCAACGAACCACCGGTTGGTTGGCGGCGCATGAGAGTTTCTACAACCTGAGCGGTCAACTTCTGGACCAAATCACGCACGCGTGAACTTTCCGAACCTTGAGCGCCTTCGGTCGCCAAAAATGCCTTGGTCATAGCGACAGCAATCTTGCTCGGGTCAAAAGGGACGACCTGACCTGTGCGACGAATCACCTTATAGAGGCTATACGGGTTACCGGCCACCGTGTCGTTAGCTGAATTTGTTTGGCCAATTTGCTCAACTTGTTGGCTCATGGAAGTCTCCCTTTGTATAGCTGAATACCGTCTATTGTATGTGTCATGAGAAAGGAGTAAAGAGTTTTTTCGCGAGACGAAAGCTCGCGACCAAAGCCTTTACTAAAGCGCTTCACAAAAGTCGGATTATTTGAAAACGACTGCGAAGAATTATAACGATGATCAATCCATGAAACATTAGCTGGCAGAGGATCTTGGCCGATCCGATCAGATATCGCTATGGCCCGATCAAATAAAAACAATTCGTATTGCTGATCGGCCATATTTATATTCAAGATATATACAACAAGTCGACAAAGACTAAAAAAAGTATTTTTTCTGCTTAGGGAAATGCATATGCATCCTGATCAGGAAAATCCAATATACAAAACGGATCGGGTAATGTCAGGGAAGGATCGATCATGGGTGAGATCCAGTGATCTTTTCAAACGTCGTAACAATCTGTGGCAATACATGGCCGGAGTATCCTGGCAAAAATACATCAGCTATATCAGTGATAGGTGTCGGCTCCGGATTTATTTCAACAACTTTGGCGCCGGCATCTTTTGCTATATAAGGAAGTGATGCTGCTGGATAGACAACGCCGGCTGTACCGACAACAAACATCAAATCGCATTCTTTAGAAAGACGAAATGCGTCGCCCAAAACTTTTCCGGGCAGACTTTCGCCAAACCAGACAACAGCTGGTCTAAGCATGGAGCCACACCAGCAGAGCGGCGGCTCGTCCAAACCATCTGGCACATCATCAGCCGGGTGCTGCTCATCAAAACAATAATGCCTGGCGATGCTGCCGTGCAATTCCAAAACATCTTTGGAGCCGGCTCGCGCATGTAGTCCGTCGATGTTCTGCGTAATAACTCTCAGTTCCGGAACTTTCGTCGACAATTCGACAATGGCAATATGTCCGGCATTTGGTTTAACATCACGCACTTTCTGCCGCCGCCATTCATACCACTGCCAAACCAAAGGCGGATTTGCCGCAAATCCTTCCGGCGTTGCCAGAGTCTGCGGATCGTAGTTGGCCCACAGTCCTTCCTGCGCATCTCGAAATGTCGGGATGCCGCTTTCCTTGGACACGCCAGCGCCGGTAAACACAACAACTGACTTCGCGGTTGCCAATAGGCTGGCTGTCGTTTCAATTAGCTGCTGCATTGTAGTTCCATGATTAGAGGATTAATTCTGAGCACAGATTTTGAACTTTTGGCACCCCTTGACCGTCTTTATAAGTGTAAGGGTTAGATACAAGTCAAGTTGCTTAATTGTAAGTTGCGTTATGATCACGAATGAGGTTTTGCCATGGACAACGATCTGGGACAACAAATTCTCACCGAAATGCGCACGGGTTTTGCTCGGGTGGATAGTCGCATTGACAATGTCCTCACCGAAATGCGTTCCGGCTTCGGACGCCTTGACGGACGCATTGACGACTTAAGCGAACAAGTTTTCACCGAAATGCATTCCGGCTTCGGACGCCTCGATAATCGCATCGATAGCCTTCGCGATGAATCAAAGTCAGACATAAGTGGATTACGGTCGGAAATGAGTAGATTACGGTCGGAAATGAGTAGATTACGGTCCGAAATGAACGCTGGCTTTGCCAAACAAGAAAAACTCAGCCATGACATCATTCAGACAACCATGCAATATGTAAATGCTCTAGCAGGTGATCATGAAAAGCGCATTGATCTGTTAGCCACAGATGTTGCCGACATTAAAAATCAGTTGGGTTCGCTTCGCAACAATTGATGATTACGGATTAATAGGTGCGTAGTTGCCGTGACTCATCTGTGTTTGTTGCACAACAGCGGCCATCTTAACTAGTTTTTCCAGCAATGCTTTATCCGGTCCATCCTTGCTGTTAACGATACGCTTCAAGACATCTACTTCTTGCATTAAGGATACCAGCGATACTTCGCAGCGAGCCAAGCTGTATCCGCCCGGTAGATCGACCATGCGTACGCGACGGCGTCCGACTAGATCAGCCTTCATCGAAGAATTGACAGCGCCATCCGCAGGTCCAAGTATTGCTTCTTGACCGGCAGTCAAGGCAAATATCTTACCGTTGTGCACCAGGCGTACCGAATCCGCTGAATTGTCATAAAGCACGCGGACTGCTGTCACATCTCCCTGGCGAGTGACCATGGCGATGGTGCCGGATGTTACATAGACATCGCAGTTGCCGGCTTTTACAAGTGTCTGGCGATGCGAGGCAACAAGGGCTTCGCCATTCTTCAGCGTCACCACGCCTGGCTCGTTGAGGAGTAATCCAGTGCGAGCAGTATGTCTAATTTGTGCTGACTCATTGGAAAGCGTAAATATTCCCGTCAGCGCTTCCGGTGGTGTTGGGATTGGTTGGGCAAAGCCAATTGGTATAAGTTGTTTCGTCTCTGCCTTATTTGCAGCTGCTACCGGTGCCTGGCGTGCACTCAAACTCGGTGCAACAGATCCAGCAGATGCCGTCTTCACAGTTACGCTATTAGCCGGCAGTCCAGCCTTCGGCAGAGCATCGAATTTTTCCAGCTTGGCTCTTGGAGGTTGGGCATTTGGATCAGAGGCAGGCAATGCCGGTGCATTTGCCAATTCTTGTTTCAAGTCATCAATTCTCTTGCGGACGATTACCGAGAAGCAACCGGTATTGCAAGACAACAGCAACTCACCATTAGCAGCAGCACGACGATCGAACAACTGCTTACGTGCGCTCTGTGCTGGACCAACCATAATTGTGCCGCCGACAGGCTGTCTCTCTATTCCATCAACTGGGATGAGCTCCTCATCAGCTAAGGCATTGTCAGCTATAACAACTTCTTCACCAGGCGCCGCGGCAATTGTATGTGTCTGTCCATTGTTTGTCACAGCGACGTCAGTATCTTGTCCGGCCAAACAAGCCACGCGTAGAAGTCCTTTTGGTTTCTTCTCGACTACTGATGCCGACTTAGCAGGAATTCTAATGCGACCCTGGCTAGTTTCAATTATCAAATCTTGCGTGCCGGAAATTGTAATCAGCTTACCTTCTCTAAGCAAGATGGTGCGTCCAATTCCTGGGGCCATGGTTGTGCCGCCACTGCTAACTACGGCAGTGCCATCATCCTTCTCGAATGAGAATGCCTCGCAAGAGCCGCTGGACATCAGCCAATTGGTCTGTGCCTCATCATCATCAGTTGGAGCAATGTCAGCCGAACCAAGCAGAGTTGGAGTACAAGGACGCATTTGTATATTTTGACCATTTACCTCATCAACTTGCTGCAAGTTATCCTTGGAAGTCAACGAGTTGGTCGCATTGTTTGGATTCGGACCTATTGGTGGATCAAAAACATCACCACCACCGCCGCCTCCGCCTGGGCCACCGCCGCCACCACCACCTGGTACTGGAGGTACTGGTGGTACTGGACCGCCACTCAATGGCGGAGCAACAGCCAAGAGGAACATGTTATTGAGGACTATCGGTCCAACCGGGTCAATGGCAATCACGCCGCCTGAGGCAATAAGCGTTGTAGTGCCGTTAACTGAAATGGAGCCCTTCGTTCCCGAATCAAACATTATGTCTCCACTTTCCGGTGTAGTGATACTGGCGGTTCCGGCGACATTGACCGTACCAGCATAGGTTGTTTCTCCGCCCGTTATACGATTGAGCTGAGAATCGTTCAAATAAGCGCTCAGTCCACCAACCGGTGCCGGTCCGTTCCAAACTGCAACACCACCACCCTGATAGGCATTGATTGTCTGTCCATCAATTATTACGGTGCCGCCGCCGTTGATGTAACGTGCCACAGAAGTAATTGCCGCTCCGGCATTGCCCGTCATCGTGCCGTCTACAGCCCAGACAACAACGTTAGCCGCTTGGGCAAACAGTGAAGTGGTATTTCCTAGAACAACATCCTGAGCTGAGGTGATATTGATATTGTTGCCAATGCTGAGCATGGCTACCGATGTGCCGTCCGGTGAAGTGACGTTGGAAGTTACACCGGTTGTTGTAATATTGATCGCGCCGTTAAACTGGATAGCTGCCGTGTTGTAGTCACCGGCACCATTCATGGTTGTGCTTAGCGGGTTGAACCCGGCCAGTATGGTACCAGCGTTGACTGTGGTTGCCCCTGTTGTGCCGAAGGTGGCATTGCCCAGTGCAGTAATGTTTACGTCCAAGCTAGCAGTTACATTGCCCTGCTGCACGGTTGCTTGTCCGCCATTGGCAACAAAGGTCAAGATACCGTTTAGCGGCTGGACATAACCGACAGCTGTTGTATTAATTAGAGCACGCGTATCGCGAATAGCAAGATCACTGGTAGTGGTTGTGATACTGACGAAGCTGCTCGCCGTTAGAGCGCCTGTAGGTGTAGTGACAGCGCCAATAATTTGACCGCCTGTTGATGTGATACCGAAGGCGGTGTTGGAAATTGTCACGGTATTAGTACCACCAACTAGACCGGCTTGTATAACGCTATTGTTGGTGATGTTGAAGTCTTTCTGGTTGCTCGTGTAAGTGAGATCGGCACTCTTGGTGGAAGTGATGCTTACATTTGTAGCTGCTTGCATGCCATTGAACAGAGTTGGCATGATGGCATTGGTGCCGTTGTTTACATAGAAGTCACCGTGAGTAGTTAGATCAATAAAGCCGGTCGAGGCAACCAAGTTCTGTGCCCCGTAGCCTGTTAATAATCCCGTCATGTTGTTAGCAGACACAGCCGTCACATTGGTAGCTACACCGGATAAAGCACCAAAGAGGATGTTGTTAAACAAGCTGGCCGTGCCTCCATCAGCAACAAACTGAACAAGTCCGGTTGTTTCAATATTGCCAACATTATTGCCGGCGGCATTCACCGTCAATGTGCCGCCATTGCTCAAGAAGGTAATTGTTCCAGTGTTCGGTGCGCCAAGAGCAACCAGGTCAGCGGTGTTGGTGACTGCCAATCCAACATTGGCACCGCTACCGGACAAGAACGGAATTATGTTTGCGTTATCAGTTGCATTGAGCCCAAGCACTGTTCCACTGTCAATTATGAATTGCTGTGTTTCGGTACCCATGCGGCCAAAGATGATGTTACCGCCGGTAGCATTCGTGTTGCCATTATTGGTCGTAATGCTGTGCGGGAAAGTAGCATTGTCAAAAGTGGCAGCGTTGGTAAAGAGGTTAATTTGACCACCGGTAGCACCGGTTAGTCCAGCTAGAGCGGTTAGATCTTGTTGAATATCAATTGGCGCAACTGATGAACCGGACACCAGGGTCAATACACCGCCATTGCCATTTCCAGAACCATTTGCTGCAACGCTACCAATGAATGATGTTCCGCTAAGATTGCCGACAACAAGTACTTCTTCGGTGGCGATACCAACAATGCTTCCACCATTGCCGTCTCCTTCGCCATGAGCAGCCAGCGCGCCATTGACCTGAATGCCTGTACCCTGGACGAAGATCTTGCCGCCGTTTCCATTTCCTGAAGTAACTGAAACATCAATCGCATCAGCCTGGTTCACATAAGTAGGACCTTGCAAGTTGATTAACGTGATACTGCCACCATCCCCTCTGCCTAAGAGATTGGCTCCGCCCTGAGCAGTCAACAAGGAAGAGGCAGTACCTGTTTGATTCCAAACACCATTGAATGAACCGTCTATGGATGGTGGCGTAAGGATATCGCGATCAATTGTCAGCGGTGTGGTGGTCTTTGTAATGACCACGATAGTTCCGCCATTGCCATTAGGAGCACTGACGCTCAACATGTCGTTCGGTATCCAGACACCGCCTGGTGCATTGACGGTAATCGAACCGCCGTTTGCATCAGGCAAGCCGGTAATAATGTTATTGCCTGCTACAGGACCGCCCTCAGCCAGAAGGGTACCGTTAACGTAGCTGGAGCCGCTGGCTTGACCTATTACTAAAGTTTGTTGCGTGTCGAACGTGAGCAGGGTAATTGATCCACCACTACCTGTTCCTATGCCGGATACATCCATGACCGGATCGCCGGAGCCATTCAGTGGCATACCATCAATTTGTAAAACGGTACCACCTAGGATTAAGTTACCACCTTGGTGATTCGGTACAGTCATGTCATATGTGAATCTCACGGCATTGGCAAAGTTATCGATTTGCAGAGGTCCATTTTGGTTGATCAAGGAAATGGTGCCGCCGCCGCCTGCTCCACCAACGGCGATAAATCCAGCGATGTAATTGTTACCGCAAGCAGGTCCACCGCCACAGCCGACGATTAAAGCATTGCGTGAATTGGTAATGATGTTGACCATACCCGCCTGACCACCAGCCATCGTGCTGTTGGCTTGCAAGGTGCCATAGTTAACAGCGAGAATAACTTGTCCAAGGTTATTGTCGATAATATTGCCACCGGAATTGATTGTAATAGCTCCGCCGTTAGGACCGTTGACGGTGATTATCCAGTCGGCTTCCAACACAGCTATTGCCGGCACTGTAATGAAGACATTGCCACCGGAATCGTTGGCAACATCAGTACTTGCCGAAGTGGCATCGATGACAATGGCGTCCTGTTGCATGAGATCACCACCAGTTAAGACCATGTTGATATTGCCGCCGGATGCACCATTGCTGCTGGCAACAATATTGCCACCGTTCAATTCCAGTCCGCCGTTGCGTAACTGTCCGACGAACACATTGATATTACCGGCATTACCAAAGAAGCTCGATGAGTCAAGAGCTGATCCGCTGGCAGCAGGAGCAAGCGCTGTCCTTATGCCAATCCGACCTACGCCGGCAAGCATATTAATATCGCCGGAGCCGCCACCACCTGAGTTAAATCCACGATTGCCGGACAGGATGCCACCACCCATATCAATGTCTTGTCCGGTGGCAATAGTGACATTGCCGTTGAGACCACCACCATAGGAGCTGATCGAATAATTAGCTAGTGTACCTGCAGCATTGGCACTGACGTTGACGCTACCGGCTGTGGCAACAAGATCAACATTGCCACCATTGGATAGAGCCGATCCTGTATTGCCGCTGCTATCGATGAAGCCGTCTATGGTAATAGCACCGGCAGGTGAAACAACATAGATACTATTGCCCTGACCTTCAGGATCCGTGAAGTTGGTAGAACCACTGGCACTTGGGTTGGTGGTGGAGAAGCTGGTGATTAGATCACCTGTTAAGTGAATGCCTTGAGCTGCGCCCAGTACAACAGCAGAAGCAGTATCGGCATTGGCTAAGTAAGCTGTGGATGTCAGCTCACCGATAGCATCTATAGCAGTCAATTCACCAGTCAAAGCAACAATTGGTGCCAACATGTTCAAATTGCCATCAGTATTGACCGTAATGCTGCCATTTGTAGAAGCAAGATCCAGGGAATCAAAACCGCCGGCAGCGACGTTGCTGCTAACTCCGGTTAAGGCAAAGGTAAACGTTTGATCACCGGTCAGTACTAGATGCGCATCCTCACCAACGCCTAACGGATTGGCGTTTTGGAACCACTGGACTAGAGTATGACCGTTTGGATTATATACATGCTGCGTGATGTCATCCATGTAATTGACCGAGCCGGCAATGACATTACCGTTGGTTAGCACAATTACTTGCCCTGCAGCTGCATCTTGAGCCTGCAAGGGGGAGACGTTCGGGTTGTTGGTTACCGGCAACCCAGTTACAAAATTGACACCACGCGTGCTGGAGATGAAGACATCGCCGCCAAATCCGTCTGTCAATACATTAGGTGTCGGACTAATAAACGGATTGCTGGAAGTATTGCTTGTTGTGATATTGCCTTCTACGTTGATGTAGCCAGGTGCACTGATAGCAACCGAGCCACCTTTGGCAGTCGAACCGGAAGCTGTCGTGGTAATGGAATCGATGCTCATGATGCCTGGTTCTTTCGGCAGGCTCAAAGCCAGGGCTGGATCCATGTTGATCATCACCACATTACCGCCGCCTGTTGCACCGGATGTATTGATATCACCGATTAACATGGCATAACCGTCGTCAGCAGAGGTGACATTGCTCATTACCACATCACCACCGGCGCCGTTAAGGCTTGATGTGTTGACATTGAAGTCTTGATCATTCTGAGCGCGAATTGTCGTTATGGCACTAACGAAGACGCGTCCACCACCGGCAGGACCGGAAGCATTGATGCCTGGGTTCGTCGAGCCGACACGGCCAATCTCAACGGCATTGGTGGAATTACCGGCAACAACAAGACCGCCCTTGGCACCGACTGTATCCAGCAGTCCGAAATTACCACTGACATTAATGTCACCCGTGACGAATTGATCACCGGCGGCAGTGAGCATTACGTTACCACCAAAGTTACCAGAGCCTGTTCCGTATGCCACTATGTCGTTGGGGATATTGAAGCTGCCCTTAATTGTAGAAATAATTACCAAGCCACCGTTGCCACCTGTCGAAGAAGCATCAATACCGGCAAATTGATTGGCTGTTAACTGTGCATAGCCACTGTCAACATATGGACTATCGCCGACCAGTGAGGTGACACTGAATGTGTTGGCATAGACAGAGACTATGCCGGCACGCAGGTTTTCACTGCGACTATTCAGGCTGAGCGCTGTTACCGATCCACTAGAACCAATAACGATTGAGCCACCAAAGGCATTATCCAAGCCGGCGGCATCGATGTGACCGATGTCCGTGACCGTAGCTGCACCTGCGGCATTCAAGATAAATACACCGCCGATATTCAATTGGTTGCTTGTCTGACCATAACCAATTAGGTTAGCGCTGCCCATCGTCAGTGAGCCATTGCCCAGCGACAACGTGATGTGTCCACCGTTGGTGCCACCAGAAACATTGATGTTATTCGGATCGGTGACATTGAAGTTCACATCTTCTTCACCGATGCCGATG
>SBAT01000076.1 GCA_005240105.1 Chloroflexota bacterium | reverse complement strand
TGCTGTCCCACCTTAACGCGGTGAAAACCGTTTGCAGAGGCCATTTTCAAGATAACTTGAATTGCCTGCCGATTGTAATACCTGCCGTCACCACCCAACACAAGGGTATTACGGTCTGATGAAGGCAAACAATTAAAAATTGATTGTATAAAGTTCTCAAGGTAATGAGGCTGTTGAAATGCAGTGACAGCTTTTCGCAAGCCGGAAGTACCTGGTCTTTGATCGCTGAAAGGCTTGGTGGCGATTGTGACAATGTCCAAAATATTTGTACTCATATTGGCTGTTTCTTGAGTGACGATAAATTGTTGCCCTTTTGCCGAAGTATATCAGGCGGATAACTGCTTATTATGAATTAGAATCGGCGCCAAGATGGTACAACAGCTTAAGGAAGAGATTGAGGTTACACAATGGGCTTTTTGCCAGGAGAATCCTACCCGTTGGGAGCTACTTGGGATGGACTGGGTGTTAACTTTGCCATCTTTTCCGAACACGCCACAAAGGTAGAGCTTTGTCTGTTTGATTCACCCGAGGCACAGCACGAGTCACAGCGATTAACCTTATCCGAGTATACCAACCAGGTGTGGCACGGCTATTTACGCGATGTACGGCCAGGACAGGTGTATGGATACAGGGTGCATGGTCCATATGATCCAAGAGCGGGCTTGCGTTTCAATCCTAACAAAATATTGCTGGACCCATACGCCAAGGCAATTGTGCGAACCCTGTCGTGGCATGACTCATTGTTTGGTTACCAGGTTGGCTCGCAAAATGAAGACCTTATTCTTGATACACAAGACTCGGCGGCCTATGCTCCTTTGTGTGCCGTCATCGACCCGGCCTTTACTTGGGGGGATGACAACCCGCCCAAAACGCCCTGGCACCAGACAGTCATATACGAAGCTCACGTCAAGGGCATGACCATTAAGCATTCGGACGTGCCTGAGGCTATGCGAGGTACTTATGCAGGGCTTGCCAGTGAGCCGGTGGTAAAGCATCTCAAAAGCATCGGGATAACCGCCATTGAGCTAATGCCCATACACCACCGGGTGGACAATCGGTTTTTAGTTGATCATGGACTGGTGAACTATTGGGGTTACAATACTATCGGATTCTTTTCTCCCGACATTCGCTACTCCCAATTCAAGGGAGCAATTGAACATGTCAATGAGTTCAAGATGATGGTACGCGCGCTTCACGCCGCCGGAATAGAGGTAATTTTGGATGTTGTATACAACCACACAGGTGAAGGAGATAACTTGGGTCCGACGCTGTCATTTAGAGGCGTAGACAATTTATCTTACTACCGAACCGATCCAAAAGAACCACGGCTGTATGTGGACTACACCGGCACCGGAAACACGCTAAACATGATGCACCCGCGCGTATTACAGCTGATAATGGACAGCTTACGTTACTGGGTGCAAGAGATGCATGTGGATGGCTTCCGATTTGATCTGGCTTCTGCGCTTGCACGTGAACTATTCGACGTAGACAAGCTGTCTGCATTTTTCGACGTGATCCAACAAGATCCGGTAATCTCTCAGGTCAAACTGATTGCTGAACCGTGGGACTTGGGGCAAGGCGGCTATCAGGTCGGTAATTTCCCTGTTTTGTGGACTGAATGGAATGGAAAGTTCCGCGATACAAACAGAAGATTCTGGCGCGGCGACCCGGGTCTGGTAGGTGAGCTTGCCACTCGCTACACCGGTAGCAGTGATTTATATGAGCACACTGGTAGAAGCCCATATGCCAGCATCAATTTCATCACCTGCCATGATGGGTTTACGCTTGCCGATCTTGTAAGTTACAACACCAAGCACAACGAAGCAAATCTGGAAAACAATCATGATGGTGAGTCGCACAATAACAGCTTCAATTTTGGTGTTGAGGGTCCAACCACGGATGAAAAGATCAATAACCTCCGACTTCAACAGAGGCGCAACTTTCTAGCTTGCCTGTTGCTATCGCACGGAGTGCCAATGATTAGCGGCGGAGATGAGCTTGGCAGAACACAGCAAGGTAATAACAATGCTTACTGTCAGGATAATCAAATTAGTTGGTACAACTGGGACCTCACGGAAGAGAGTGTTAAATTCCTGGACTTCGTCAGGAAACTTACGCACATTCGAAAGTCGAACCCAATTTTCCAAAGGAGAGGTTTCCTGGAAGGCAAGATGCTCGATCCAGTCTCAGGCAGCAAAGACCTGGTATGGCTCAGCCCACTGGCAAACGAATTGACGCAAGACGACTGGACCAACCCACAGTTGCGGTCCTTTGCCATTCTTCTGGACGGTGATTGTATTAATGAAATTGACAAAGATGGTCACCAGGTGGTTGGTGGCACTTTGCTCATTCTTTCCAATGCAGCTTTAGAAGACGTGACATTTATACTTCCAACCAGGCACCCATTAGCTTCTTCATCCTACGATCACAGCAATGACCACAAGACGTATTGGAAACTTCTTCTGGAAACATCTGATACCCTTCAATCAGTTTGTTTAGACTTCGGCTATAACTTCAATGTCAAAGCCCGAAGCATTGCGGTGTTCGAACTGGCGGAGAAAGAGTAAGGTAGATTAGTTGTCAAAACTAAAGCGACATGTCCTGACCATAAATGCAGGATCGAGCAGTCTGAAGAGCGCAGTTTTCGCGCTATCGGATGATCACGTTCTCTCAACTGATCCTCTCTGGAAAGCGGCAATCGATTGGAAACCAGATAGCTACCCGCAACTAACTTTTGAGTTGCCGAATGGTGTCAAACAAAGTCGCCTGATGTCAACCCGCGATCACCATAAAGCGTTTAGAGAGGTTCTTGATTCGATATTTGTTGGTGAGTTGGCGATTCTTTCGAATCACTCGCAAATTTTTGCTATCGGTCACAGAGTTGTGCATGGTGGTGCTTCTTATGTCGCGAGCACGCTGATCACTGATGGAGTGATGGCAGACCTTAAGGCGTTTGTTGAGCTAGCTCCTCTACATGAGCCGGCAAATATAGAGGGCATAGAACTGTCCAGCCGCATTTTTCAGGGAGTTCCGCAAATTGCCGTATTTGACACGGCCTTCCACCGCAGCATGCCTGACAGCGCGCGCGTATATGCCGGACCTTATAGTTGGTATGAGGAGTTGAAGATCCAGCGTTTCGGGTTTCACGGCATCAGCCATCAATACTGTTCATCGAGATCTTTACAGTTAGCAACTCATCGCTTATCTTGTAGCAATATTATTATCGGTCACATCGGCAATGGTGTTTCCTTAAGTGCGGTCAAAGACGGAACTTGCGTTATGACCACGATGGGATATACGCCGCTGGAAGGATTGGTTATGGGAACGCGCAGCGGTTCGATCGATCCTGGAATAATGCTCCACTTGTTAAAAGATCAAAACTACACAGTTGAGCAACTGGCTGATGTCCTCAATCACGAATCAGGGCTGTTGGGCATC
>SBAT01000378.1 GCA_005240105.1 Chloroflexota bacterium | reverse complement strand
ATGCCCGGGGACCCGGTACGCAGAGTTTGTCCAAATTGCAAGACCCTAAATACGGGAGCAAATTTCCGTTATTGTCTAAAATGCGGACAAGACAATATGAACCGCTGGTTGCCTTACAAAGAAAAAGGAGTCGGCAAAGACCCGACTGATTTTGTCAGTTCTTTTTTAAATATACGCATCTTAATTATCATTCTTCTCTTGTTGGTTGTCTTCCAGGGTTATCAATTCATTGCCAAACCTGTTGATTTGAGCGGCAACTACAAAGCAACATTTGACCATCAACTTTTTGCCAACAACAAAGACTTCAGCGATGCACTAGCCAAAAGGCTTTGTTTCGATAAAGCAGAAGTTGTTTTAAGTCAAGACGAGGACCAGCTGGAAGGCGTTATCAGCACGAAATACGGACAAGGTGCCCTGAAAGGTTCTGTAACGGTCGTTGATCCATTGATTGTCGCCTATGAAGCAACCTGCTCTATCAAGCGTCCGGAAGGAAGGCTTGATTTGGAAATTAAGGGCTCTTTCAACAAACTCTTACGCACAGAACTCTGGCGTCTCAGTGCCAATTTCTTCGGCAAACAAAAGACAGCCGTTGATACAGTTAGGATGGAATTAGAATGAGAGGACGACTTACCGTCTTTCTTCTAATGGCCTTGTCTATTGTCTGTAGCCCGAAAATTTGCTGTCAGACAGGTTACGACGATGGCGGCGGTCCACCGCAATTTACTTACCCTACGCCATACCAGAGACCACCTACCATTCAGCAATACCGTTACTATCCAACGCCCTTCGGAAGAGTAACTACGACGACGCCTTTTGGCGCACCAGGTTTTTCCAACCCCGTCCCTTTTGGATACGGTCCTGGCTATTACACTTTTACTTCGCCACAAGCAACCTATCACTTTTGGAGAGCACCATCGGGCTATTATTATCCCTGGTACAATTATCATGGTGTAGTTGTACCTTATGGTTATGGCGCGACTTCCTTTAACCAGGGTGCTATTCAACCGACTAAGCCTTCAGTTACGGTTGTCTATCAAGATCTGAACAAGTTTCTCCAACAAGCAAAAACCGAAGGCAAGCTTAAAGAAAACGATTTTGCCCAATTGAACAAACGCCTCAATGATTTGATTAGCAAAACCAATAGCGTGCGTTTCCAGGAAGGCGGTACGCTCTCTGAAACAAGCGAAGACGATTTGCGCGCTGATTTCGACCAATTATCCAGAGAAGTCTCTTTCCGGCTGCGTTAGGCAAGACCCGGAATTAATACAATATACGTAGTTGTCCCACTGACACTGCCCGGCAATATCAGTAGATTATTGCCCAGTGCACATGCACGCATCTGGGAGGGTGGTTTATGTCAGACAAGCATCTGGAAAGTTCAGCCGCAAAACATTTAGTACCGGAAAAAAACGCGTTAGAAAGAGAGTGGGAGCTTATTTGCTCAATCCCTCAAAATTTAACTAACGGCATAGCTGACCGAATGCAAGAGTTAAAGGACAACCCGCTATCTGCTGCACCGATGATGCTGGGAGCCTTTGCCATAGGCGCTGTAGGCGCATATTTTTCGAAAAAGCCGGAAGCACTTTGCAAAATGCTGACGCCGCTGGTTAAAAATCCAGAAGCTGTCGCCACAAACATAATGAAATGGACGCCCAAAGTCGGACTGGCCTGGATGGGTCTTGATATTGGTAGACGATTCGCCCAACCAATGGTTGATACGGCAATAAATCCAAAAAATCTTGAATACGACAAAGTCTTGCTGGGCAAAAACCTGGGCTCAGCTGTTGTCGACTATCCATTAATGGGTATCGGTGGACTCAGTGGTCACCTATCAACAGACTTAGGCATGAAAGCCCTGCCTGGCTTACTGGCTATGTCTAAAGGACTGGAAATCCCCGAATTGGTCTATGAAGGCATGCCGACAAAAGTTGCAGGCAATAAGGGCACACACGCAGAAGCAAAAGACTTAATGATGGCTATGGCTGAAGATTCTGCCGGCCATCGCAACAATGGAACCCGTAGCAGTGACGTCAAAACAGTAGAAATTGCCAGACCCATTAATGAGATTATCGACACTGCCAAAGCTGACCTACGTACAGCGGCAGAGGAGCATCCGGAGCTATCAAAGGCGGTGGGATGGCTAGCTGATGCGCGATACGGTCGCACGAACACTGAGCAAAATGAAATGCTGCGTGAGGCTCTAAATGTCGTCCGTCCATATAAAGAATCTTCAAAAGAAATTGATTCGGCATTCAATTCCATAGAGCGACACCTCAAGGGTCAGCGCGCTACCACGGAAGATGTCTTAGCTGCAGAAGCAAAGCTAACTGCACAACGAGTTAAAGAAGCCGAAATACAACAAAAACGAGATTTAGAACGACAAACGGAAACCAACAAGACTATTGCTGAATGTGCCAAACGAGCCAGAGAAGCGAGGATGCGCGCCGCGAAGGCAGACGGTCGCCAGGAAGAGGCACTCAAATGGTCCAAAAGAGAACCAGGCATAGTAGAGTTTACCGACGGACCCATTGCCAGTGAGAAGATCGAGCTACCCACCTACCAAAGTGGTGGAGAAACAAAGATTGACTACAACGGCATGAAGAAAATAACCGTGCTGAGAGATGGAACCAAAATCACAGATCACTTAGACGGATTTCGCGAGACACTCAAGCCGGACAAGACACAAGTGTGCGAATGGCCGGACGGCACCAGACACACATCCACACATACGCAAAAGGGAACCATTGAGGTTAGAGAGAACGAGGACGGCGGACTGTTTACAAAGACAGAGGATTGCCGTTGCACAGAAGTCACTGCCGAGGGACAGGTATCCAATTACATCGATTGGGAATCGCTAGATCCTTCGGAAGCAAACTACATGCGGACGCAATATACAAAAGCTCAACGGGAAGCTATGTACGACTGAAACTCGCTTAAACCGCCACGCCCAACTTATCGGCAACAATTCTCTGCAGGTCTTCTTGCACAGCAGACATTGCCCGTGAAGCATCAATGATTTGCCAGCGTTTCGGTTCTGCTTTAGCCAATTCCAAATAACCGTTACGCACGCGAGTATGAAAATCCATTGCTTCGCGCTCAAGCCTGTCATGGCCGCTTGGATGCAATCTTGATAGTCCGGACTGACTATCAATGTCGAAAAGTATCGTCAACTCAGGCATGAGCCCGCCAGTGGCAATTTCGTTCAATTGCCGGATCAGAGATAAATCTAAATTACGTCCAAATCCTTGATAGGCAAGTGTCGAGTCTACATAACGATCACACAATACAACCAAGCCTTTTGCCAAAGATGGTGCAATCAGTTCAGATACATGTTGCGCCCGGTCAGCTTGATAGAGCAAAAGTTCAGTTACAGGATCAACTGTAGTTTCCGCATGCAACAGAATACGTCTTATCTGTTTGCCTAAAGGAGTCCCGCCTGGATCGCGAGTTATGACATATTGGCAGTTAATTGAATCCAAATACTTGGAAAGCAATTTCAACTGCGTAGTTTTGCCAGCGCCGTCAGGGCCTTCAAGGGATATAAAGATTCCGGATTTCTCAGTTGCCATCGTCGGAATTTTAACAGGATGCGCATGTTATGATCGCTTCAAACTATTTAGGTTTGGTAACAAACTGACTTTGCAATTGCAGCAAAGTCAGCACTAATCAAGTTTTCAGCAAAGTGGGGAATTTTTCTATATGACTCAGACATTAGTAGAACCGAAAGTCAAGGTAGATCGAAAATGGCAACTCTGGATCGATGGAAAATTTGAAGACGGTGAATCAGAAAGAGAGCTTTACAACCCGGCAACCGGAAAAGTGTTAACGAAGGTTTCTGAAGCCTCAACCAAACAAGTAGAAAAGGCTATTAAGGCCGCACGCAAAGCTTTTGATAAAGGACCTTGGCCAAGACTTACGGCGCAAGAACGCTCGCATTTCCTTTTTAAGATTGCCGACAAAATTGAAGAGCACAAAGAAGAACTCGCCCAATTAGAAACAATGAATGGTGGCAAACCCATTCGTGAGTCTCGCTATGACGTAGCTGATGCTGCTAATTGCTTCCGCTACTATGCAGGACTGGTAACCAAACCATCAGGACAACAAGTCGATGTACCAGCGCCGTCTTTCACTACTATTGTAAGAGAACCAATTGGTGTCTGCGGGCAAATCATCCCCTGGAATTTTCCCCTATTGATGGCTGCCTGGAAGCTGGCTCCAGCATTGGCAGCTGGCAATACATGTGTTTTAAAACCATCTGAATACACGCCACTCACAGCTATTCGACTAGCGGAAATTTTGTCAGAGTTGGAATTGCCAAACGGCGTTGTGAATATCGTGTTGGGAGCCGGACCAAGTGTCGGACAACCAATTGCTGAAAGCACGCTAGTGGACAAAATTGCTTTTACCGGCAGCGTGAAAACAGGCAAATTAATTGCTTCTTCGGCCCTTACAAACCTGAAGAAAGTAACACTTGAATTAGGTGGCAAATCACCGATGGTTGTATTTTCGGATTTTGATTTGGATATAGCAGTTGATTATGCACTGTTTGCTATTTACTGCAATGCAGGACAAGTATGTTCAGCCGGTTCACGCATGATTGTGGAAGAAAACATCTATGACGACTTCGTCAAGAAAATGTCAGCCCGTGCTAAGAAGATAAAAGTCGGGGCCGGACTTGATGAAAATACCGAGATGGGGCCACTCGTTAGCGAGTCACAACTAAAGCGTGTTATGGAATACATAGAGATCGGCAAAAAAGAAGGAGCCAAGCTGGAAGTTGGCGGCGACAGACCAACCAATAAAGAATTAGGCAATGGCTATTTTGTCAGTCCAACGATTTTCAGCAACGTCAAACCGGATATGCGCATTGCTCAAGAAGAAATATTTGGGCCGGTTGTCGTTGTAGAAAAATTCAAGACGGAAGAAGAAGCCATTGAATTGGCCAACGACAGTCAATATGGACTGGCAGGGGCAGTATTCAGCAACGACATAACTCGTGCCCATCGTGTAGTCAAAGCAATCCGCGCCGGAATTACCTGGGTGAATGTCTATCACAACACCTATGCTGAATGTCCCTGGGGTGGATACAAGCAAAGTGGATGGGGACGCGAGCTAGGCGTTGCTGGACTAGAAGCCTATACCGAACTCAAACAGATCAACATCAACCTAGATCCGCAACCCGTTGGCTGGTTTGCTGAATAATTTAAACGTATGTATTAAGTCAACCGACTTAATGTCATTCTGAACGAAACGCAGTGAAGTGAAGAATCTCGTAACTTAAGCTACGAGATTCTTCGTTGCGAAGCCTGCCCTGAGTGGGAACATCGCTTTCAGTACGAGATTGACGTGCATGCGAAGGGCTCCTCAGAATGACATTACGAGCGCTCCAATGTTGTCCCTGTGAACTAATATCTGTCACAACTTGTCAATAATCTAAGTTTTATCAAGTTGACTGTTTTTCAAATGGGCTATAGCTGGCGTTTTCAGGCAATGAAATATTTAGCGCAAGTCAAGAGGCTTTCATACTTCTTGGCATGAGTATTGATCGTGCTAAAATTGCCTTCCATTGACCTTTTCTGCCAGAAGTCATGAAAAACAACCGCCTTCAAGTAATTGCCATTTCGCTGACAGCCCTTATCGGCTGCCAGTCTTTTGCGCCTTGCCTGGCGCAAGACAACCTGGATGCAGAAAAAACAAACGTTGATTTGTCTCCTGATTTGACTATCCACAACGTTACCGTTGAAGGTAATAGACTTATTCCGACAGAAGAAATTCTCAATGTCGTTAAGACAAAACCTGGAGACAAATTTGATCGCGATCAAGTAATGAGCGATCTAAAAGCAGTTAACTCCATGGGTTACTTTGACGATAGAAATCTACAAGTTGTCCCTGAACTTAATTCCGGTGGCGTGCTCTTAAAAATTCGCGTGCAAGAAAATGCACCGGTTACGCAATTTGCCTTCCAGGGCAACAACGCCTTATCAACCGAAGAAATTTCCAAATCCTTTTCCGACCAGTTAGGCAAACCGCAAAACCTGAACCAATTATCCTCCGCCATTGATAAAGTTGAGCAGACTTATCACGAGAAAGGCTACTTACTGGCACGTGTCGTTGACGTGAAAGATGATCCCGATGGCTCAATCGGCATGACCATCAACGAAGGCGTGATTGAAAAGGTTGAGATAGTCGGCAATCACAAAACCAAAGACTTCATCATCAAGAACGCCATTAAAGTAAAGCCTGGTTCTGTCTACAACGAAAGAGACCTAACAGCGGCACTGCGCAAGTTGTATGCCAACGGCTATTTCCAGGACATCCGTAGATCGCTTACTCCCAGTCCGACAGATCCCAACAAATACACACTAAAAGTGGAAGTAGACGAAAAGCGCACCGGTGCTGTTGGTTTGGGCGGCGGTGTAGACACTGTAGCCGGACCTTTTGGTTCGTTCAGTGTTTCCGATGCTAACTTCCGCGGTCGCGGACAAGTTGTGCAAATGAACGCTCAAGTTGGCTCCGGCATGCTCAACTCTCTTTCCAACACTGTCAACAATGGTGGCAACAATTTCCTCTCCAGTCGCCGCACATATCAACTGGAAGGTTCCTGGATTGAACCTAGTCTCATGGGCACCAAGACATCGCTTGCCGTAAATGCCTTTGCTCGCGATTTCAACTCGATGACAATCGATTACTCGCAACAGAGAACATTTGGCACAGGAGCCACTTTCAGCAGGCCCATCAGCAAGCGCACAACAGCTAATCTCGGCTTTCTAGGTGAAACGACCAAGCTCTTTGATGTCGGCAGTTTTGCTAACAACCTAAATACAACAGAGTACCTAACAGAACGCGCCCTGCAGCAAGGTCTAACCAACAATCTAGGTACCGCTTATCAAATGGCCAATCAAGTACGCAATGAACAATTGCAGGGCGGCACATACCTGACAGTCAGTCCATCGGTACAGTACGACAGTCGCGACAATGTAGCTGACCCGCATAAAGGCTCATACGCCAGACTTTCGGGCTCACCATCGCTT
>SBAT01000164.1 GCA_005240105.1 Chloroflexota bacterium | reverse complement strand
CCCTGACGGCAAGCCTACTTCTGGAGCAACTTTAGAGGCTAGAGTCCAAGGATCAATATCACGACGTTTCACACCAGGTCCTGTTGGCATATTCGAAACCAACTTATCGGCGCAAGCTCTCACCATAAGCCAACGAGAAATTGTGGTCTGCAAAAATGCCATTAACGGAATCCCGCTTTGCCTGCTAAGTAATTCATCCAGGCTAGCTAAGCATTCTCTCCTCTTACCTAACGCCCAGGTATCCGCAAGTGTAAATACGTGCGAATGATAAGAACTCAACTTACGCACGACCTCGAGCGTTATATGTTTGTCTGGAAGCATGTAAGTAGCCGCTTTGGCAATTTCCATTGCAATTGCACGAAGGTCGCCTTCCGTGCAGTCAACTAAATAATAGATAGCCTCATCATCAATGGTGGCACCATTAAACTTCGCTTCTTGGCGGCACTGGGTCTCATAATTACCCTTTACCGATCCTGGCGAGTATTTCTTCCGAGCAAACTCCTTTTCTTCAATTGTCGCGTGTCCGGCAATAATTTTTGAAGTCTTGAGGCTCGTATCAAAGTTATGCGGACAAGCAAAAACAACATACGAGTTGTCTGCCACTGAAGACAAGGCATTATTGAAATCATCTAACTGATGTTTACTCGCCTTACCATCGCTTTCACTCTCATCTTTTGCCGATTTTCTTTTTGTAAATAACTCACAGCGATCAATGAGGATCATCTTGTTGCCTGAACCAAAAGGCAAGCTGGCTAGATTGTCCGTAATGGTCTGCAAATCAGGATTGGTAAGTCTTACGTAGTTAAAGGCAACCCATGCCGGATCGACAAGCTCATCCTTTAGCTCGGCAACTCGCCGCGCCAACAAAAAATCTTCTTCTCCGGCCAGCACAATAACAGGCATTTGCGCCTCTTTTCTCCGACAAGACAAAAGTAACCGCTTTGCAAGATGTTTGCATGGTAGTTACTTAAATATTTGCCGATGAATTACTTGCCTTGCTTGGCTGCATCTGCTGCGTGCTGCTGCATGGTGTGCCTGTGCTGGCTCTTCATCCTGGCATCTACACCTTCAACCATCACGCGAAGTTCTGTAACCTTGTCATAGACATCAATAGTGACGCGAGAAATTGTCACCATTGCATAGAGAAGAATGGCTAATGTGACGACGATAAGCCCAACGCATGTCCATTTCAGCGTTTGCACTTCTTTTAGTAGTTTCTCTTCAGAACCCGTTGTCATGCGCCAACCAACCTTTCCCTTAGCTAAAAGACATCAATATTTTCATGATTTATCCTAAACTCTTGACAGTCAACCGTCTATCATTTAAGCGAACACGCAACAGCGAGAGTGAAAGATTGCGATGAGCAATCTGAAACGGAGCGTGGAAGAGCCGGATGGCAAGCGAAGGTGAAGCGAAGCGAAACCGGAGCGTTACTGACGGGCACAGTTACAAACGGCAGGCAGGAAAACATGGCACCAGTAACGCTATTAATTTTGGACGGTTGGGGGATTACGGAAAAAACCGAAGGCAATGCTATTCGAGCTGCCAAAACCCCCAATTACAATCAAATGCTCAAGCTGTTTCCCAACAGTCTGCTTGAGGCTTCCGGCGTTGCGGTTGGATTGCCGATTGGCTTGATGGGCAACTCAGAAGTCGGTCACCTGACGATTGGTTCAGGACGCGTGGTTATTCAAAAGCTGACACAAATAAGTGAAACCATCGCTGACGGAACATTTTTTGCTAATCCAGTTCTAATTGAAGCAATGGAGCAAGCACGCAATAACAATGGGGCGCTACATATTCTTGGTCTGGTCAGCGATGGCTGCGTGCACTCCAGCCTCGATCATCTTTATGCCTTGATCGATATGGCCAAGAGAGAAAACGTCAAAGAAATTATCGTGCACCCCATTCTCGATGGACGTGACACACCACCACGTTCCGCCTGGCGGTTTATGCGCGAGCTGGAAAATAAGCTAACCGGTGTAGGTATAGTCGGTGTTGTCTGCGGACGATACTATGCAATGGATAGAGACAACCGTTGGGAGCGTACTCAGAAATACTATGATGCGATAACTCTGTCACTTGGTCTAAAAGCCGAGTCGGCTCAAGAAGCTGTTAAGCACGCCTACAACGAAATGGACACCGGCGATGAGTTTGTAGTTCCATACATAGTAAATGCTCGACCAATCAAGGAAGGTGACAGTGTCATTTGTTTCAACTTCCGACCAGATCGCGTAAGACAAATAAGCAAAGCCTTAACACAAACAATATTTGATGGATTTGAAAGAGCAGCATTACCCAAAACGTACTACGCCTGCTTAACCGAATACGACAGATCTCTAAACCTCCCTGTGGTTTTTGCACCGGAAGATATGCCGTCGCAAGATCTTGTGGCAACGTTGCCCGAAATATTATCTTGCCACCACATTGGTCAACTGCATACTGCCGAAACAGAAAAATATGCTCATGTCACTTACTTCTTCAATGGTGGAATGGAAAAGCCCTTAAACGGCGAAGAACGAATACTAATTCCATCTCTCAAAGTAGCAACTTATGACAAGAGCCCACCCATGCAGACAGCAAAGGTATGTGCCACCGCCTGCGAAGCAATTACCTCAGGAGCATATCCATTTATTGTCCTCAACTTCGCCAACCCGGATATGGTTGGGCACACCGGCATTATGGAAGCAGGAATTGAAGCAGTTGAATCAGTAGATCTTGCTTTTGGTCAATTGCTGGAAACAATAAACAAAGCCAAAGGCACTTTATTGATTACCGCCGATCACGGCAACATTGAACAATTAATAGACTACGAGACCAAAGAACCTCATACAGCTCACACAACCAATCCAGTCCCATTTGTGGTGGCAGATTTCAGCGGCAAAATCCGCAATGGTGCAAACTTGTCCAATGGAACCTTGGCCGATGTCGCCCCGACAATTCTTGAAATGCTCTCTATTGACAAGCCGGCCGAAATGACCGGCAAATCACTTCTTAGAAACTACAAGATCTAGTGATTGTTAAGCAAGAAAAAGAACTCAAAGAGGAATCGACCCAGAAGCCCAGCGGAGCGAAAGATTGCGCCAGAGCAATCTGTAGCGAGAGCGTGGGTTGCTGGATAGCTAGCGAAGGTGGAGGCGCAGCATAGCGGAGCCGAAACCGGAGCGCTAAATATGTTATTATGGCCCACGGCTTAGGCTGCTAAGAGTTACTAACTCACGTGCATAGCCTACGTGTGAGCAAGGTCTACGACCAAGCTGAGCACGCAGTAAAAATAAAAGGAGTGGACCGCGTATTATGAATTCGAAACTTCAAACAATCGGTTTAGCAGCAGCGAGCTTTGCTCTTGTTGCAGCCCTGACAGCTTGTGCAGGTGGCGGCGGCGGTGGCGAAACACCAGCTCCGACAACCTCAACTGAAACAAGCACCGATACCAGCACAACAACAGCAACAACAACTGATGCTGGCACTGGTACAGCAACCAGCACCACCACAACCACCACAACCGGTGAAGGTGGCCAGTAGTCTTTTGACTTAACTGGAGAGCGCCACTGGCGCTTGAAAATGCAACTAAGGAACAAGCCCCAACGGAAAGCGTCTGCTAGTACGAAGGGGCTTGTTTCATGATTTCAAGGACGGTCTTATGAAAATGTGCGGTGTTCAGTTTGTATTGGCTTTTGCAGTTCTAGCAATAAATACGCCAACGGCATTTGCCCAGGAGGCAAATCTTTCAAGCTTGGTTCCACAACCACCTACCAATTCAGACTCTGTACTTAACAATGGGCCTGTTGTAGTTCCGCCAATTTCGTTCATTGATATCAATTCTGGCCATTTCGGTAAATTGGAAATTGATTTGACCGAGGCACAATTCCTTGATGCCGCCGTGGACAAAATGCATTTGGCAGCACAAAACTTAGATCTCAATTCAGGCACACTGCAATCAATAGCCATTGATATTAAAGGCGGGCATTTCCAGGACTTTACTTTCGACAATCTCGTTTTAGAAACTGCCGGCACGCTCCACTTTGATGTTGGCATTTTGTTGAATCAAAAAATTCTGCAGTTCAGAACTCCGGCTACAGCACAGGTATCAGCAGTAATTACAGAAGACGGTCTGAATAGATTTCTCAAATCACCAAGAACTCTCGACCGCCTCTCAGTTAATTCCGGCAAAAAGCTGGGCTTCTTAAAAAGCATCTTGGGCAATAACGCCAATATTGGACTAACGGTCACTGACGGCAATATCAAACTGGATAGAGGCAACCGGGTAACCATAACCATGGATACCAAACTTGCCGCCGGTGGAATTGGCGTACCAATTCCAGTTCAACTCAATACTCGCCTCGGACTCAAAGATGGCTGGGTAGAACTAAGCGACACGCACCTTCTAACTTCCGGGCAAGAAATTTCCCCGGAACTATCCAAGATAATAGTCAAGAAGGTCAACAGTCTTGCCAACTGGGGTCAATCAACCGATGACATCATCTTCAAATTCACCAAACTGAAGGTCGTTCCGGGCAATAAATTCATTTTGGAAGGAACTGCCGATGTCAACAGGCTCCGCTTTGGTAGAAGTTAAGTTGGACGTGGCACATTTAATATAGAATGGCCCGAACCAAAAACTAGAAACGGAAAACCGCATGTACCGGCGGCGCGACAACCGTCAGTTAGACCAACTAAGACCAGTCAAATTCACCAGGAACTTCACCAAAAATGCTGAAGGCTCGGTATTGGTGGAATTTGGCGACACTAAGGTTTTAACAACGGCAAAAATAGAAGAAAGAGTACCTGCTTTCCTTATGGGCAAGGGCGAAGGTTGGATTACAGCTGAATATTCCATGTTGCCTGGGGCAACTCATGTACGCTCGGTGCGCGAGGTAACTCGTGGTCAGCCATCCGGCAGGACAAGTGAAATTCAGCGCTTAATTGGTCGCTGTTTAAGAGCAATCGTCGATAGACGGGCTCTGGGTGAGCGCACAATTACTTTGGACTGCGATGTCTTGCAAGCCGATGGCGGCACTCGCGTGGCAAGCATTTCCGGCGCCTTCATAGCCTTGTACGACGCCTTGCTCAAGCTACAAAAAACACTTCTCTGGGATTCGTTGCCTGTTACTGAACACATGGCTGCCGTTTCCATCTGCCAGGTTCAAGGTTCTCTAGTTTTAGACCCCAACTACAACGAAGACTCCCAGGCTGAAATGGACTCCAATGTTGTCCTTACAGAATCAGGCAAAATTCTCGAATTGCAGATGACATCGGAAGCCAAGCCCTACGAAGCATCCAAAATGCCCGAGCTTATCGCCTTGGCCGAAAAGGGTGTTAAGGAAATTATCGAACTGCAGTATCAGGCTTTTGGTGGCCGGTAGGCTCTTACGCACATTGCTATCTTAAATTTATCTAGCTTGCCTGCTGACAACAGGAAAAGTATCGATAATATAGTGGTCTGAACAAACATACGAACTAAGCGTAAGAACTGAGACCTTGAAATCCAAGTCACCAAAAATGGACTTTAACCCCGTACATGAAACATTTCGGGACGTTTCCGCTTGGAAGTTAATCAAGTCGGTCTGGAAAGTATTCTGGCGTATATACGAACAGCAAGGCTTAGCCGGCGCTTTGAGGGTCATCCCCATTGTCTGGACAATCATTTTTGCCATCCGTGGTTTTGCTCGTTACCATTCCCTGGAGTTCCAGAGACTGGCTGAAGCTTCCGGAAAAGAAATTGAAGAAGTCGAACTGACCGACAAGCAAACGGAAGAGTACAGACGTCTCGGCGCCTGGCTGCGCACAAGATTACATAGATTGGGACCAACATTTATCAAGATTGGACAGACCCTTTCCACGCGCGCTGATCTGTTGCCGTTGCCGGCAATGCTGGAATTGACCAAATTACAAGAAGAGGTGGAGCCCGCTCCATATGATGTTGCCGAAGCAACGATTGTGAATGACCTGGGCGACAAGCCGGAAGTTCTTTACGCTAAGTTCGAAAAGACTCCCCTGGCAGCAGCGTCTTTATCGCAGGCTTACTTAGCTGAACTGCACGATGGACGCCAGGTAGTTGT